>CANRBP010000103.1 GCA_947628875.1 uncultured Lachnospira sp. | reverse complement strand
TGGAAATGCCGCCTCTTCCCGACGGACGTTTTGTAGAAGCGGTAAAAAAAGTCGTAAAGGCAAACGAGGCGTATGTTCCCCCCTATGGTTCGGGAGCAACGCTTTATATAAGACCTTATATGTTTGGCATTAATCCGGTTATCGGCGTTAAGCCTGCAGATGAGTATCAGTTCAGGGTATTTACAACGCCTGTAGGGCCGTACTTTAAGGGCGGCGCAAAACCGCTTACTATCAAAGTGTCTGATTTTGACCGTGCGGCGCCAAACGGCACAGGGCATATAAAGGCTGGACTTAACTATGCGATGAGCCTTCATGCTATAGTGACGGCGCATGAGGAAGGCTTTGCAGAGAATATGTATCTTGATCCGGCAACGAGGACGAAGGTAGAGGAGACTGGCGGCGCAAACTTCCTGTTTGTGACAAAGGATGGAAAGATTGTAACGCCTAAGTCCAAGAGTATCCTGCCGTCCATCACGCGCCGCTCGCTTGTTCATGTGGCTAAAGAATATTTGGGACTTGAAGTTGAGGAGCGTGAAGTGCCGTTTGAGGAGGTAAAGGATTTTGCAGAGTGCGGCTTGTGCGGCACTGCGGCTGTTATCTCGCCGGTAGGCAAGATTGTGGATCATGGCAGGGAAATCTGTATGCCAAGCGGCATGGACGAGATGGGGCCAACGATCAAAAAATTATACGATACGCTGACAGGTATCCAGATGGGCACTATTGAAGCGCCGGAAGGCTGGATATATACGATAGAATAAATATAATTTATGGCAGGGGCGAAGGCGCCAGTTCCTTTATATATAGGGGTTGGCGCCGTTTGCTTTATGTATGCAGAATACAGCGGTTTTCAATTATGTTTTAGCTGGATTTTTTAAATAAAATATGCTAATATAAATCACAGCAAAACAGGAAAGAGGCGTTTACAAATGGCGGAATTTGGCACAAACGAACGCATACTGCGTTCAGATGTAACCCCGGAGGAATGTAAGAAAATTGAAAAAGTACTGCGCAGCAACAATATCTCTTACTTTGAAAAATGGAAGAACCACAGCGGACTGTTTAAAATTTTTGGCGGGGGGAAAAACGCAAAATGTGATATATATATACACATGGATTCTTATGAAGAAGCAAAAAAAGCGCTGGGGGAGCATAGCTAAGAGTTTTGCGCGGCGAAACTCTTTTTTTGACTATTGGGATAAATGCATATTTGTATCCGCAGCAGGAAGGACAGGATTATGAATCAGCGGAATATGAACCGGAAACATTGCATTTGCGTGATAGCAGTCATGCTGGCAGCTATTGCGGCGATTGCAGGATGTGAAGATACAATGCAGCAGGGGCAGGCACAGTACGGCAGCTCCACGGAGGAAAGGACAAAGAATGTAACGCTGCCTGCGCTGACAGAGGCCGATGCTGATGAAAGCAGTGAAGAGATGAGCGAGTCCCAGCAGGCAGAAGGGGACGAGCAGGAGGGTACGGAGCAGACTGAGCAGGCCGATGCATCGGAGCAGACTCCGGCACAGGAACAAACTCCTGCGCAAACTCCTGCACAAACGCAGGCGCCAACGCAGGCGTTAACGCAGGCGCAAACTCCAGAGCCAACGCAGGCGCCTGCCGTACAGCAGGATGAAGAATTTTTAAAGGATTATGGGATCAAGAGCCTTGAAGTTCAGAATCAGCGGCGTGCAGAGGCAGGGCGTGAGGCGCTTGAATGGGATGAGGAGCTGTATGAGATCGCTAAACTGCGCTCTACTGAAATTGTAGACGTGTTTGCACATACAAGGCCGGACGGGACTATGTGCTGGACGGCGGCAGGCGATAATTTTTCTTATATGAGTGCTGGCGAAAATATCGCTTACGGTTATCAGACGCCTGAGAGCGTGACAGAGGGATGGTACAATAGCGAGGGGCACAGGAAAAATATGCTGAGCGAAGAGTTTACAAGCGCAGCAGTCGCATGCTTTAGAAGCAACGGTACATTGTACTGGGTAACATGGTTTCGGGGATAAAAATAAAACAAAAGGGAGGTGGCTGTCATACAGTACAAGATCTTAATGACAGGGAAAAACAGTGCGGTTATTGATGATTTCTATAATAAACTTGGAGATGTGTTTGAGTGCCAGACAACGTCTACCAGGCTTGAGGATATTGTGAGCCATTTGGAATATTTTTCGCCAAATGCATTTCTGTATTGCATGAATATGGAGTCGGCGCGCGATATTGAGCGTATGAGAATGGTTAAGCAGAAGCTGAACGCAAGGAACACTCCGTTTATGATAATAGGAAATGAGCCGGATTGCATGGAATTTAACAAAATGATGATCAATGTTGCTGATCTGGTGCTTATAAAGCCGCTTGAGACAAATATAATACAGTCACGGATCATCAATTACCTGCTGAAAGAAAAGCGCCAGGAAGAAGAACGGCAAATGATGAAGCTCCAGGAGGAGAAAAGGCGGCTTGAGGAAGAGCGCGAGAGGGCGCTGTTATTCGAGCACGCAAGGCAGAAACACATCCTGGTTGTAGATGATGACGTGCTGATGCTTAAAATCATCAAAGAATATCTTCATGACGACTATGATGTTGCAACGGCTGTCAATGGCAAAGTAGCGCTTCGTTTTTTGGAGACGAAAAGGACAGACCTTATTTTGCTCGACTACGAGATGCCGGTTGAAGATGGCCCGGCAGTGCTTGCCAAACTGCGCGCAAACCCGGATACAAGGGATCTTCCGGTTATTTTCCTGACAGGTATTACGGATAGGGAAAAAATTAAGAAAGTTCTGGCATACAAGCCGGCAGGATATCTGCTGAAGCCGGTTGATTACAAAAAACTTACAGAGACTATAGAGCAGGTATTTAATGGAGGTACATAACTGAATGGGAGATGAAAGTTTAGTACTTACTGATTTAATTGAAATAGAAATGCTCCAGAAGATCCAGGACGCCTTTTCAAATATGGTAGGAGTGGCTGCACTGACGACTGATGCAAACGGCGTTGCTGTCACGGAAGGTACAAATTTTTCAGACTTCTGCATTAATTATACGCGTCAGTCAGAGAAAGGCTGTGAGCGGTGCAGCCGGTGCGACCAGAACGGCGCGCGCATGACGATGGAGAAGGGGAAGGCTGTTACCTATTACTGCCATGCGGGTTTAGTTGATTTTGCGGCGCCGATTATGGCGGACAACAAGCTTGTGGGATGCTTTATCGGCGGCCAGGTGCTGCCGGAAGCGCTTGATGAAGAGAGAATACTGAGAGTGGCGGACGAGCTTGGAATCGATCCGCAGGAATATCTGGAAGCAGCCAGAAAGATTAAAATCGTACCAAAACAGCAGATTGAAAAGGCGGCAGATTTTTTGAATGTCCTTGCCAATGTGCTTTCAAGCATGGCTTATAACAAATACAGCATGCTGCAGGCAAATATTGAGATAGAGAAAGCGGCGAATATGAAGTCGGATTTCCTTGCAAATATGAGCCATGAGATACGCACGCCGATGAATGCCGTTATAGGCATGGCCGAGATGGCGCTGCGCGAGGAAATGACGCCTACGGCGAGGGAGTACATAAATCAGATTAAGGCGTCTGGCAAAACGCTGCTGGCTATCATAAATGATATCCTGGATTTTTCAAAAATCGAGTCCGGCAAGCTGGATATCCTGCCGGTGGAATATGAGCCTATGTCTATCGTCAATGATATTTCCAATATTATCATGACGCGCATTGAGAATAAGCCTATAGAGCTGATACTGGATATTGATCCGAATGTCCCGAATATGCTTTTGGGGGATAATATCCGTATTAAGCAGATAATTGTCAATCTTGCGAATAATGCGGTTAAGTTTACGCAGCAGGGAAAGGTTGAATTAAAAATAGGTTTTGAGCGCATACATAAAGATAAAATCGAATATCAGATATCGGTCGAAGATACAGGAATCGGCATCAAGCAGCAAGATATGGACAAGCTGTTTAAGTCCTTCCAGCAGGTTGACAGCAAACGCAACCGTAATATTGAAGGGACGGGGCTTGGCCTCGCAATCTGCAAGCAGCTTATATCTTTGATGGATGGCCGGATTTGGGTAGAGAGCCAGTACGGCAAAGGCAGCAAGTTCTCATTCCGGATACCGCAGAAAGTCATTGACAGCAATCCAAGCATTGTATTAAAAGAAAATAAGAAGATTGCGGCAGCAGGCCTGATTGCCAACCCGTACATACGGGAGCAGCTGATGCGTGATGCCGAGCGCCTTGGCGTATCATACATGGATATAGCGGATGAGGAGAAGACAGAGAGCATTCTCGATAAAGACGTCAGCTTTTTATTTATTGATGAGCCTCAGTTTTCGTCATATGTTGAATTTTTTGTAAAAAATAATCCGCAGATAACATCAGTGCTGCTCGTGGATTTCAAATCTGCGGCAAGCTATGACATCAGCAATCTGCTTGTTGTTAAAAAACCGCTTTATGCGCTGAATCTGGCAATGATATTTAACCATGAGGAAGTATCCATGATGAGCAGGGAAATGCAGGCGGACGATTTTGAATTTATCGCTCCTGATGCAAATATCCTTATCGTAGATGACAACCTTGTAAACCTGACTGTTGCGGAGGGACTGCTAAGGCCGCTTAAAATGAATATTGATACGGCACTCAGCGGCCAGGAGGCAATCGGCAAAATATCTGTCAAAAAGTACGATATTGTATTTATGGATCATATGATGCCGGAGGTTGATGGAGTGGAAACGACCCATATCATACGGCGGTTCCACCCGGAGTATGATGAGGTTCCGATTATCGCGCTGACTGCAAATGCCGTTTCAGGCGTAGCTGATATGTTCATACATGAGGGCATGAATGATTTTATCGCAAAACCGATAGAGCTGAAAATGCTGGTCATGAAAGTAAAAAAATGGCTTTCGCCTTCAAAAATACAGAGGATTTACAACAAAAAGGGCGGAAGCGGCCAGGAGGAAAAAAGCCAGGATCAGGAAGAGCTGGTCATTGGCGATCTGGATACAAAGGAGGCGCTGCGCCTGCTTGGCACAAAAGAGCTTTTCTGGAAGGTGCTTAAAGATTATTATAGGGTAATTGGCAAAAAGGCGGGCATAATCCATCAATATAAGGAAGATAAGGACTGGCAGTCATATACTATCGAGGTTCATGCGCTGAAAAGCTCATCTAAGCAGATTGGAGCAATGGATCTGTCCGAGCGCGCAAAGCAGCTGGAAAAGGCTGGAAATATCCTGCGCGAGCTGCCTGCCGATGCGCAGAGGACGGACGATCAGCGCGAGGAAGCGCAGCAGGCGGAAAATTATATCATGCAGACTACCGATGCGATGCTAAAGCAATACATGGATTATGAGACTCTCCTGCGCGGCTATTTTGAGGAGGAGCAGTCAGGCGGTGAGAAAGATGCGGCAGAACCGGAGGTACTGCGCGGGCTTTTGTCCGGAATGCATGAGGCGGCAGAAGACCTGGATATGGATAAGATGGAAGAAATGATTGAAAAATTAAATCAATACCAGTACTCGGGAAGCCAGGCAGGATTTTTTGAAAAACTGCAGAAGGCCGTTGAAGAAATGGATGTTGACACCTGCATGGAGATAGCGGAGCAATGGAGCGGCATGCTGTGAGCATAAAATTTCCTTTTTTCTGACGATTAAAAAATTCACGAAAAACAGGCTCATAATTTCCCAAAAAAGAGCAATACTAATAGCAAGAAAAATTGCAAAAAAGGGTTTGAGTCGGGTTGCTGCTGAAAAAGCATCGAAAACCCACAGGATCTCGTGCTTTTGCAATTTTTTACTCTTTGTCCTTATTTATCATGGAAAAAAGCCGGTAAGGGCAAAAATCGTGTTTGTTTTTATAAGGCAAAAACACCGGACGCTTGCATAAACGCCGGTTTTTTGCCACATTTTAGAGTGGAGAAAAGGAGTAAAAATATGAAAGCAACAGGAATCGTGCGCCGGATCGATGATTTAGGCAGGATCGTCATTCCCAAGGAAATACGCAAGACGCTGCGGATACGTGAGACGGATCCGCTTGAGATTTTTACGGATAAAGAGGGGGAAATTATTCTGAAAAAATATTCTCCGATTGGGGAACTTGCGGAATTTGCCAAGGGGTATGCGGAATCTCTTTCACAGACGACCGGGTATAGCGTGTGCGTGTCAGACAGGGATCAAATAATAGCTGCTGCCGGCAGCAGCTATTATTTGATCCCTGTCTGACACGCACA
>CANRBP010000102.1 GCA_947628875.1 uncultured Lachnospira sp. | reverse complement strand
ATATCTACTGCGCCATCTGTATCCTCCCAGATTTCCGGCCCGGTATGTTTATAATGAGCCTGTATATTATCCGGATTTGACAGCTGCTTTGCAGGCCAGCCATTTGGAGTTTCCGATAAAAATTTCTGAAGAATTTCTTCAAATGCCGCAATTCCTTTTTCCTGTACAGGCGCCACATCTTCCGGAGTAATTGGAATAATCTCTGCATTGTATGCTTCAAGAAGCTTTAAACGCTCAACAGATACACCGGGCTGAAGTCCTATCTTGAACTTATAACCCTTTGCTGCAGCAAAAGCTGCCAATGCGATTCCCGTATTGCCGCTTGTAAATTCCACTATGGTTGTTTTGTCCGGACTGATCTCGCCCCTTAGTTCTGCCTGTTCTATAATCTCAAGAGCAATTCGATCCTTATGCGATCCTGCCGGATTAAAATATTCAACCTTTCCAACAATTCTCCCTTTAAGGCCGAGCGCCTCCTCCAGCCTGTGAAATTCAATAAGAGGCGTGTGACCAACCAATTCCGTAACAGAATTATAAATTTTAGACATATGTGTATTATCCTTTCTTTTTCCTATTTAATCTATAGGATATATGTGTTTTATTTGCGTTTTCATTATAAATGCCTCCCTGCTTCCAGGTATTTCACTTCTGCACCCGTAAAGACTCATGGTTATCTATCCGGGTAAAATAATGTGAAATCTTTTCCAATGCCTCTTCCACCGGACAAGCGACATCAAAAGCCGAAATAGCCTTTCGCTCCAATTGCTTCTGTATGTGAAATCCAATCTTTTTACATACAATGCACCTGCAGTCTGATACAAGTTCTGCTTTTGCAGACGCCTTTCCTGCGCCGCCGCATCCGCCTCCTGTACCGCCGGCACAACCGCCCTCATTTTTGCAGCTAACCGATGAATTGCAGCCATCGGCTGCAGATACGCCATTGTTATCTGTTTCTTCCTCGCGAAAATTTCTTTCTTCCAGCCTTTTATATATACCGTCCGTCACTTCGTATATAATAAATCTTTTTGCGGAACCAAAGGTTTCATCTATCTGCTGCCCATCTGAAGATGCAACCGCTATCTTATAAGACATGCGAAAACCTCCTGCTAATTAAATCTCTGCACTGCGACAGTATAAATATCTTCAATCAGACGGATACCTCCTGTATAGCCTGCATAAAAATCATCAAGCACCACTTTATCCTGTACCGGCCATGCTATATTAAGATAATTTCCTTTCAGGCTTTCCGTAAGTTCCTTTTCGTAATAACTTCCAAGTATCAGAGGATAACCGTGATAGTCATGCTCTTTAATCTGTTCATGAATTTTATAGCTGTCTGTTTCAAAGACTGCCTCCGCTTCCAGACCGTAATTTAATTTTTTAAATTCTTCCGAGATCGCTTCTCTATACTGTTTTGGCGTATCGTCCACAACAAACTGTTTTGCAGGCACAAGTCCCAGATCATTTGCCAGAAACTTTGTAATGCCAAGGGCATACTGGGCATCAGCCACAACAGAAAACTGTTTATTTATTACACGATTTTCAAGGAAAAGATCTGCATAACGTTCAATGAGATAGTAATAATAATTCTCATGATCGTTAATAACATTTTCCACCTTTTCTTGGTCTATGCCTGCAAATTTTCCAACCTCACGCAGAAACTTGCTTGTTTCAAACGCGCCGATTGGCAGTGTCGGGTAATGCAAATACGGAATTCCCAGTTTTTTCTCCATTTTTTTCATGTTGGAGAGGGAAACCCATGGGGAAACCAGAAGATTAAATTCCGCCTTTGGAATTTTGTTAATCTGATTTATCCCTCTGTTATATCCAAAAATCGTGTTTGGCGTAAGTCCTATTTCTGAAATCAGCTTCTCCAGCTCCCTGATATTTCCAAGCCAGAATAAATCCTGATAAGGAACGTCCGCCCAGATATTGACCAGACCCTTTTCTCTTTCTTCTGATTTTTCCAGATACTGATCTATAATGGCATCGATCACCTGCTCGTGCCCGATATAGTTGTTTCCCTTAAATCCCGCTGTCGATGCGTAGATAACAGGCTTTTCAGCATTTTCAAAACGGCTCACGACCTCGCCTGTATCGTCTCCCACAATTTCAGGGATACAGCCTGTCAGCACCACATATAAATCTGCATCAATCACTTTTAAAGCATTTTCAATTGTTGTTTCCAGCTTTTTTACGCCGCCGAATACAACATCTTTCTCATTGATACTGGTACATGGAAAAATATTAGGCGAGAAATATCCGGAACTTCCAGTAGTGTCCGATAGCTTCTGCGCACATCCCGGACCGGAATGCAGTACCGGTATCGCCCTTGTGATTGCCTGTACTGTCTGCATTGCTCCCAAAGCGCATTTATATCTCTGTTTATCTAATAATTTTGCCATCTTTACGCCTCCATTCTTTTGGAGGCACTGCCTCCCTCCAGGAATTTATCTACGTTCTGCTCATACCACCAGTTTGTATAAGGCAGCTTTACACGTTTTGCCAGATTCTGTTCAAAACTCCTGTTGCGTGTCGCATCAAGAATCGTGCGGGCAAATTCCAACGTATGCTTATATCCGAAAATCATGTATTCATCTGCCACGTAAACCGCCGGAGTACCATTTTTGATTGCCCAGACGGTAGAACCCGGATGTCTGGAAAGATATAAATCAGGCTGGTACTTATGTAAAATGTTCATAACTTCAAAGTTCTGCTGGTCGGCAACGCTTGCCTCAAAGTCTATGTCATTGTCCAGCAGATATTTCATTGACGGCGGAACGTCTCCATTCTCGTACTTCTTGTCATAATGCCATGCCAATGCCCATACAACCTCTATGCCAAGTTCATTCAGCACCCTTGAAACCTCAAAAGTATATCCCGGTCCCATACCGATCACTGCCCTTAAACCTTTCAGTTCCTTCTTGATTTCCTCGATCTGCGGCAGATAGATTGCACGCTGCTCCTCAATATATTTCTCTATTTTTTCACTTCTGCCTGTTACCTTTCCAATCTCACGCAGCCATGTTTCAAAACCCGTAATGCCGCACTGGTTGATGCTCCTCACATAAGGAACGCCATATTTTTCCTCGAGTGCATTTCCCAGATAATTCCCCAGCGTACCGCAGATACAGGTAGTTGCAAGGGATTCCGAAATGTGCGACAACTCCTCCACCGTAGAGTTGCAATAAAGGAAAACCGGCTCCAAATCAAATTCCCGGAACATCTCCATAATTTCCGGTCTTGCACTCTCATAGAAGTTCTTGAAATTGATGGTATTCCTCTTCTCCTTTGGCGGCTGCACAATCGAACTCAGTACAGCATGGTCGGCAATATCAAAGCCGGTCGCCCAGATGCGTGACTTAAATCCCTCGCAGTGAACTGCCACAACCGGAACATCAATCTCATCACGTACTTCATCTACCACGCTGTCAATATCCTCGCCAATAATACCCGTTGCACATGAACTGGTAACAAAAATTGCTTTTGGCGAATACCTTTTATTAACTTCCAGTATGATTTTACGCAAAGATTCAGTAGAACCAAAAATCGTATCCTTTTCATTCATATCTGTGCCGACATAAACCGTATCATTGGTAACGCCGCGTTTCTTTGCCATAACTTTATCCAGATAATATGCCCCTGCACTTGCCACAGAACATCCTGCCGGTCCATGATGAATGATCGCCACGTCACGGATTGCAGATAACTGCCCCAATGCACAGCCTGAAAGGCAGGTGCTGGACTGCGAAAAGCACCGTGAACATCCTTTTAATGTTCCGCACTCGCTTTGCGATGCCAAATCGCTCAGCGAACCAATGTAGCCTGTGATTGAACCAATGCGGTTTTCTCTTGTCGCCACATTGGAGCTTTCTAAATTGATTGCCATAGTTACCTCCCATTTTAATCCCTATTCCGGAGCGTTTTACGCAACGGGGCAACGCGAATCTCAAATTCGCGTCTGCCATCAGGGGAATTTGTGACGCTCCGGCACAAATTCCCGTGTAAAAAATAAGCTATCGAGCTTATTTTTCACACTATCCTAAATATTCTTCATTAAATAAGCTGGCTGACAGATGCCGAAGTCCTGTATCCGGCACTGCATGCTTAAATTGTTTCCGCTTCAAACTTCTCATCATAAATAGCAGCCTCCATCTTAAATGTGATAATCGTCCGCCGAGTCCATCAGTCCGAACTCTAACAAGATCTCTTCCAGCCGTTCCTGCGTCATCGGCGTAGGAATGTCAAACCTGGTGTTGTCAATGACCGCCTGTGCAAGATTGCGGTATTCCTGCGCCTGATTGGAGTCCAGCTTATATTCAATCACGGTTTTCTTGTTTATCTCCGCGCGCTGCACAATGTTGTCACGCGGCACAAAGTACAAAAGCTGCGTGCCAAGTTCCTTGGAAAAAGCACGCAAAAGATCTAACTCCCTGTCTACATTCCTGCTGTTGCAGATAATGCCGCCAAGCCTTACGCCGCCAGTCCTGGCATAACGCTTAATTCCTTTTGCGATGTTGTTTGCCGCATATAACGCCATCATCTCACCGCTGGCAACAATATATATTTCTTTTGCTTTTCCCTCTCTGATCGGCATTGCAAAACCGCCGCAGACGACATCGCCGAGAACATCGTAAAATACATAATCAAGATCATCAGTATAAGCGCCTAAGTTTTCAAGCATATTGATGGAAGTAATAATGCCTCGCCCTGCACAGCCTACACCCGGTTCCGGTCCGCCGGATTCAACGCATTTTGTTCCGCCATACCCTTCCCTCATGATTCGGGAAAGTTCGATATTCTCGCCTTCATCCCTGATTGTGTCCAAGACCGTCTTCTGTGCCAGGCCGCCAAGGAGAAGCCTTGTAGAATCTGCTTTTGGATCGCAGCCTACCACCATCACCTTTTTTCCATGCTCTACCAGTCCCGCTGTAAGATTCTGCGTTGTGGTTGATTTTCCAATGCCGCCCTTTCCATAGATTGCAATTTGTCTTAATTCTGCCATTGTTTTTTCTTTCCTTTCAAAATAAATTTTGTAATTGTTCATATGCAATTAACTTATCCAGTGACTCTTCCATCATTCCCGGAAGCTCCATTGGCGTAATTCCGGACTGCTCCGCCATATTCGCAGCGCCCATTCCTATCCTGCTTACTAATATGTATTTGCAGTCCTTGAATCTGCTGATATTTTCACGGAGTTCTTTGTCACTGTGGTTTCCGCTATTACATACAGGCTTAACCGTTCTTATTTCAAGAAATCTATACCTGTCTGCTCCTGCCACTTCATATATATAAAATTTATCTGCCCTTCCAAAATGCTGGTTTATGACAATTCCATCACTTGATGCAGCAGCCACTTTATATACATCTGTTTCCAGTTGTCCCCTTGCCGGATTATCCATGCGAAAATCTTTCCTTTCCGTTTAATCTTCTCTGATAAATCTGATCACCGTACTCCGATTTTCCTGGAATGCCGACTGCATCGGCTCTGCAGTGCTGACAATGCCTGAATACATCTATATACTTAGAGGCTTTTGTCCTTGCCTCATCAATCTGTGCGCAGGCAGGCGCCTTCTGATCAGCCAGTTCATACTGCGGAATCAGGGGGATAATATTATAAATGCTTGCACCTGCCTCTTTTACGGTTCTCGCAATTTCTTCTATATGCCCGCCATTAATGTCCGGAACAAGTACCGTATTTATTTTTATTGTGATACCTGCCGCCGCAACTTTTTTGATGCCTTTTAACTGATTCGCTATGAGAATTTCCGCACCTTCTATGCCCTCATATTTCCTGCCATGATAAATAATATATTTATTCAGCTTTGCGAGAATCTCCGGTTTTACCGCATTCACCGTAACCGTCAGAGAGTCAATTCCTATATCAATCACTTCATCAGCCTTTTCATATAAAAGCAGTCCGTTTGTGCTCATGCATTTGATGAGCTTCGGGAATTTTTCTTTTACCTTCCGGAAAGTTTCCAAGGCATAATCCGTAGCAAGCGTATCTCCCGGTCCCGCAATGCCGGCAACTGTGATTTCCGGACAAATGGCTAACGCTTTTTCCAGAATTTCCAGGCTTTCATCAGGCGTTATCACTTTTGAGGTCACTCCCGGCCGTTCCTCAACATCATTGATTGCCCTGTCACAAAAACGGCAGGCAATGTTACATCCCGGACTAACCGGAAGATGGATCCGTCCCACATTATTTTTATGACCGCCAAAACACGGATGGGAGTTTTGCAGGTCCTGATATGTATTGCTCATA
>CANRBP010000101.1 GCA_947628875.1 uncultured Lachnospira sp. | reverse complement strand
GAACCCTGATGAGTGCGTTGCAATCGGCGCTTCCATTCAGGGCGGCAAGCTTGCAGGTGATGCCGGTGCAGGCGAAATCCTCCTGCTTGATGTAACGCCGCTTTCACTCTCCATAGAGACGCAGGGCGGTATCGCTACAAGGCTGATTGAGAGGAATACAACTATCCCGACCAAAAAGAGCCAGATCTTTTCAACAGCAGCCGACAATCAGACGGCAGTTGACATAAATGTCGTACAGGGCGAGCGCCAGTTTGCAAGGGATAACAAATCGCTTGGACAGTTCCGCCTGGACGGCATTCCTCCGGCAAGGAGAGGCATGCCGCAGATCGAGGTTACATTTGATATCGATGCAAACGGCATTGTAAATGTATCAGCAAAGGATCTTGGCACAGGCAAGGAGCAGCATATTACAATCACAGCAGGTTCTAATATGTCAGACGAGGATATTGAAAAGGCTGTTAAAGAGGCCGCTGCTTATGAGGCGCAGGACAAAAAGCGCAAGGAAGCCATTGAAGTGCGTAACGATGCGGATTCGCTGGTATTCCAGACACAGAAGGCGCTTGAGGAGACAGGCGACAAGCTTGATGCAGGCGACAAGGCAGCTGTTGAGGCTGACATGAATGCATTGAAAGCGCTTATTGACGGCAGCGATGCAGATAATATGACAGACAGCCAGATTGATGAGATAAAAGCAGCCAGGGAAAAACTGATGGAGAGCGCACAGAAGCTGTTTGCAAAGCTTTATGAGTCACAGCAGGCAGGCGGCGCAGGCCCTGATATGAATGCAGGCGCAGGCCCGGACATGAATGCAGGACAGGGCGCAAATCCTTATGGCGATGATGTAGTAGACGGCGACTATAAGGAAGTATAATCAGTCCGAACGGAGTATGGCAAAACTGCATGGAAATTCCATGCAGTTTTGGCACGTACAAGGGATGCAGATATAGTCGCAGCATGGAGGCTAAGGGGTATAAAAATGGCGGATAAGAGAGATTATTATGAAGTCCTGGGCGTACCCAGGGATGCAGATGATGCCGCAATAAAAAAGGCGTACAGGCAGCTTGCCAAGAAATATCATCCGGATATAAATCCAGGTGACAAGGAGGCGGAGGCAAAGTTCAAAGAAGCCTCAGAGGCTTATGCGATATTGAGCGATGCCGAAAAGAGGAGACAGTATGACCAGTTCGGCCATGCTGCCTTTGAGAATGGCGGAGCTGGCGCCGGCGGTTTTGATTTCAGCAATATGGGGGATATTTTTGGAAGCGATATTTTCGGGGATATTTTCGGCGATCTTTTCGGCGGCGGCAGGCGCCGCAGCAGTAACGGCCCGATGCGCGGCGCAGATGTCAGGGCGAGCGTGCGCATAAGCTTTGACGAGGCGGTTACAGGCACAACAAAGCAGATAGAGGTCGTTTTAAAGGATACATGCAATACATGCGGCGGAACCGGCGCAAAGCCTGGGACGCAGCCGGAAACATGCAGCAAGTGCGGCGGCAAGGGGCAGATTGTATTTACGCAGCAGTCTATTTTGGGCATGATGCGAAATGTCCAGCCGTGTCCGGACTGCCGCGGGACCGGCAAGATAATCAAAGAAAAATGTCCGGATTGTTATGGGACAGGGTACATCAGTAACAGGCGCAAAATAGAAGTAAACATTCCGGCAGGCATTGACAATGGCCAGTGCGTGCGCATACAGGGTAAAGGCGAGCCGGGAAGCAACGGCGGCATGCGCGGCGATCTGCTGGTTGCAGTTACGATTACGTCAAATCCATTATTCGAGCGCGATGGATATAATATTTTCTCAGATGTTCATATCAGCTACCCGACAGCGGTGCTGGGAGGTGAAGTCAAAGTTAAAACTGTGGACGGAGAGGTTTTGTACGATGTAAAGCCGGGAACGTCATCAGGAACCAAAGTGCGTCTCCGCGGCAAGGGCATGCCGACTATACGGAACAAAGAAGTGCGCGGCGACCATTATATAAATCTGGTAATAGATATTCCGCAGAAACTCAATGCTGAACAGCGTGAAGCGCTGCTGGCTTATGAGAGGCTTCTGACAGGCGAGGAAAAACATCCGAAAAAGAAAGGTCTTTTCAAATAAAACATCTGGCATGCATTTTTGAGGCTGCCGCATTAAAATATATAAATGCAGGATGATATATTTGCTTTGTTTGCATTTATAATATCTTGTATGGATATTTTAGTGCGGCAGCCTCTGTTTTCTTTTCATGGCGGTTCTTTTGCAGCAGAATGATTTTTTGGCGCATTTAAAATGCAAAATGCGGAAACGCAGGGTATTTTTAAGTAGCGCAGGCGCATGCTGTGTGGTAAAATAGCGTTAATATGTCCACAATATAAAAGAAATGGAGATTAATATGGATTTGGATGCAAAAATCAGGGAACTGGAGAAACTGGATTTGTCCAAATATGAACAGATCAAGACAGAAAAACTAGATGATATCCAGTCAGCAGGACTGATGCTGAAACACAAAAAAAGCGGCGCAAGGGTTGTTATCCTTGCCAATGAAGATGAAAATAAGGTGTTTTCGGTCGGCTTTAAGACGCCGCCTTATGACGATACAGGCGTTGCGCATATTCTTGAGCATTCTACGCTGTGCGGTTCAAGGAAATATCCGGTCAAGGATCCCTTTGTTGAACTGTGCAAGGGTTCGCTCAACACATTTTTAAATGCGATGACGTACCCGGATAAAACGGTCTACCCGGTTGCAAGCTGCAATCTTGCAGATTTTAAAAATATTATTGATGTTTATATGGACGCCGTATTTTACCCTGATATATACCGCAAGCCGCAGATATTCAGGCAGGAGGGATGGCATTACGAGCTCGATGACCCTGATGATGTTCCGGTATATAACGGCGTGGTGTTCAATGAAATGAAAGGCGTATATTCATCGCCGGAGGATGTGCTTTTCAGGCACATTTTTGAGTCGCTGTTCCCGGATACGGCTTACAGGTTTGAATCGGGCGGAGAACCGTCCAGCATTCCGGATCTGACTTACGAAGCATTTCTTGATTACCACAGAAAATACTATCACCCGTCAAACAGCTATATATATCTTTATGGCGATTTTGATGTTCAGGAACGGCTGGATTACCTGGACAGGGAATACCTGTCTGATTTTGAGCGCAGGGATGATATAGATTCCTCTGTTGCTTTGCAGCCGCCATTCACGCAGATAGCAGATGAGACGCATTGCTATGCGGTGACTGATGATGAGCCGCTGGAAAAAAACACATACCTGTCTTTTAACAGAGTTGCAGGAACTTCGCTTGACCGGAAGCTGTACGTTGCCATGCAGGTTTTGGATTATGTCCTGGTCATGGCGCCTGGCGCAAAGCTGAAACAGGCGCTGATCGACAAAAAGATTGGCACTGATATTTACAGCAGCCTGGAATCATCAGTTTATCAGCCTTTGTATTCGATTATCGCCAAAAATGCTGATGCGTCCGACAAAGAGGCATTTCTTTCAACTATACAGGAAGTACTGTCAGATATAGTAAAAAACGGCATAGACATGAGAATGGTCGAGGCCGGCATTAATTATTTTGAATTTAAGTACCGCGAAGCTGATTATGGATCTTACCCTAAGGGACTGATATACTATCTTACCATGATGGACAGCTGGCTGTATGACGAAAATGAGCCGTTTATGCATATCAAGGCAGGCGAAATATTTGAGCAGCTCAAGCGTGAGAAAGATGAAGGACTGTTTGAAAAGCTTATCCAGGAGTATCTGCTGGACAACCTGCATGGTTCCGTGGTTACGCTGGCGCCGGAACGCGGACTGGAAGAAAAAGCGGCGCAAAAGGAACAGGCGCGGCTTGAGGCTTATGCAAAGCAGCTTGATCGCGCAGGCAGGGAGAAGCTGGCAGAAGAGACAAAGGCGCTCAGGCAGTATCAGGAAGAGCCGTCCAGCCAGGAAGCGTTGAAGTCGATCCCGATGCTGAAGCTTGATGATATCGATCCTGAACCGCAGAAATTATACAATGAACCTAAATCTGTTGCAGGCATACCGGTCATACATCACAGCATGTTTACAAATAAGATCGCGTATATCATGCTGGCGTTTGACTGCCGGAACGTGCCGGAGGAGCTGCTGCCGTATTTGGGCGTGCTGTCCGCAACGCTGGGACTGATGGATACAGAAAATTACACATATCCGGAACTGACAAACGAGATAAACGCCAACAGCGGCGGAATCTCAACAGATGCCGCTATTTATTCGGATAACAAGGATTTCTCAAAGTACACGATAATGTACGAGGCAAAAGGAAAAGTACTGTACGAAAAAATACCGTTTGTTTTGAAAATGCTGCATGAGATACTGTATAAAACGAAGTTTGATGATTATAAACGCCTCAGGGAAATTATAGCACGCGTAAAGTCGCGCATGGAAAGCATGATGCTCAGCTCAGGGCAGGCGATTGCCACGCTGTCAGGATTGGCGCAGTTTTCGCCGGCAGGATATTATTCCGATCTTATGCGCGGTTACGGATATTACCAGCTGGTGCGCAGGCTGGACAGCGGATTTGATTCGCTTAAAGAGTCGATAAGCAGCAGTTTGCGCAGGCTGGCAGGCTATATTTTCACATCAGGGAACCTGACAGTAAGCTTCTGCGGCGATGAAAACGGATATGAGCGTTTTGTCCCTGCAATGGAGGATTTTGCCGGACGCCTTGAGAAAACGGAAATGCAGCCTGCGGCGCCGCGCAGCTACACGCCGTATAATCTTGCACTGGCATACACGTCTTCATCGCAGGTGCAGTATGTGGCGCGGTGCGGCAACTTTGTTGATGCCGGCTACGAATACACGGGCGCGCTCAAGGTGCTGAAAGTTATATTTTCATATGATTACCTTTGGACGAACGTGCGCGTAAAGGGCGGTGCATACGGCTGCATGAGCGGATTTAACAAAAACGGCGATATGTATATGGTATCCTACCGCGATCCGAATTTAAGGAAAACAAATGAAGTTTATGAGGGGGCGGCGGCATATATAAGGTCATTTGACGCAAGCAGCCGCGATATGCTTAAATATATCATCGGCACGATCGGGGAACTTGACATGCCGCTTAATCCGTACGCGAAGGCGATCAGGTCGTTTGGGGCATATATATGCCGCCTGGATTATGAAGATATGAAAAAAGAGAGGGACGAGATACTGAATGCAACGACAGAAAGCATCAGGGCGCTGGCGCCGCTTGTGGAGGCGGCTGTCGGGCAGAGGCATCTTTGCGTTGTAGGAAATCAGAAAACCATTCAGGAAGAAACAGGCATGTTTGACAGGATAGAGCCATTGTTGGCGCAGGAATAGCAGGAGGAATATTTTGAATTTAGATGAAATGTTAGCGGCAAGCGGTATAACCAATGGACCAAAGGAGAGCGGCGGCAATGTAAAATCAGGCTTTGTCACGCTTATCGGACGTCCGAATGTAGGAAAATCAACGCTGATGAATCAGATAATCGGCCAGAAGATCGCGATCACATCGAACAAGCCGCAGACTACGAGAAACCGCATACAGACAGTATACAATGATGAGCGCGGGCAGATAGTGTTTGTCGATACGCCGGGTATCCATAAGGCAAAAAACAAGCTTGGCGAATATATGGTAGGGGCAGCGGAAAAAACGATAGGCGAGGTCGATGTGATCTGCTGGCTTGTTGAACCGTCTGCGTATATCGGCGCCGGCGAGCGCCATATCATAGAACGGCTGAAAAAGATAACTGTACCGGTTATCCTTGTCATCAACAAAACGGATATGATACGAAAAGAAGAGATACTTCCGGTAATCGGGCGCTATAGGACGGAACTTGATTTTGAGGATATCATACCGGTATCGGCAAGGAACGGCGATAATGTGGACGACCTGATAGATACGATTTACCGTTATCTTCCGTATGGACCAAAGTTTTATGATGAGGATACCGTGACGGATCAGCCGATGCGCCAGATAGTGGCGGAGCTTATACGCGAAAAAGCTCTTCATGCGCTTGAGGAAGAAGTGCCGCATGGGATTGCGGTAGTAGTGGACAGCATGAAGCAGCGCCGCAATGCGAAGGGGAAAATTACGGATATACAGGCAACGCTGATCTGCGAAAAAAATTCCCACAAGGGCATAATTATAGGCAAGGGCGGCTCCATGCTTAAAAAAATAGGCGAAAATGCGAGATATGAGATAGAAAAACTGCTTGAAAACAGGGTAAACCTGCAGCTGTGGGTAAAGGTCAAAAAAGAATGGCGCGACAATGAGATGCTTATGAAAAATTTCGGATATGA
>CANRBP010000100.1 GCA_947628875.1 uncultured Lachnospira sp. | reverse complement strand
TTCAGACGCTCACAGTCCCGAATATGCCGGTTATGCCTTTGATACTGCTTGCAGCCTCCTGCGGCAGGCCGGATTTTCGCATTACACGGTTTTCAGGAAGCGTTGCCCTGAATTTTACAAACTCCCGTAGCCGCCATGATTCCGGTAATCCTCGGACATTGCCCTCAGATCCCACACATTCTGTTTCAGGCAGGCAATTGCATAATCTATTTCCTGCCTGGTAATTTCTTCATTAATCGTAAACCTTACAGTTGAATGCGCCAGATCGTCCGGCAGGCCGATAGCTTTAAGCACATGCGATGCAGACGCTGATGCGGAGGAACATGCCGAACCAGCCGAGGCGCAGATCCCCTGCTTATCCAGCATCACTATCAGCGTTGCCCCATCAGCGCCATAGAAGCTGAAATTCATGTTGTTAGGCAGGCGCTGCTGATTGTGTCCGTTCAATTTTACATCATCTATCTCATTTAATATCCTGTTTGCCATATAGTTTCTCATATATATTTCGCGCCCTGTCCTGGCCTGCATATTGTTCATGGCCAGCTCGGCGGCCTTCGACAGTCCGATGATTCCGGCTACATTCTCCGTTCCGGCGCGCATTCCCATTTCCTGGCCGCCGCCGTTGATAAACGGCGTTTTCAGGCAGCCGGAGCGGATATACAAAAATCCGATGCCCTTTGGCCCATTAATTTTATGGCCGCTCACGCTGAGCATGTCGATATCCATTAAATCGACATCCATGCCTATATTAGTGTATGCCTGAACCGCATCAGTGTGGAAAAGAATCTTCCTCTGCCGTGCCATCTGTCCGATCTCTGCAATCGGCTGGATCGTGCCGATTTCATTATTTGCGGCCATAACGGAAACCATAAATGTATTTTTTTTAACGGCATGTTCCAGATCGCCCACATGAACCATGCCGTCCCTGTCCGGCCGCACGTAAGAGACTTCGATTCCCTGTTCCTGCAGGTATTCGCAGCTCTTTAAAATTGCGTGATGCTCAATGGCAGTTGTAACAATATGCCCGCCGGGATGTTCGGCCGCCGCCATCTTTAAGGCCCAATTGTCCGACTCTGTGCCGCCTGATGTAAAATAAATCTCCTCAGGCTGCGCATTAATCGTATCTGCGAGTTTTTTGCGCGCATTTGCCACATCTTGATGTACATTTTTTGAAAAAGTATATATCCCGGACGGGTTGCCGTAACGGTTGCCCATATACGGGAGCATTGCCCGGACGACTTCCGGGCGCATCTTTGTCGTTGCCGCATTGTCCATATATATCATAATGCCTACGCACCTTTCCTGCCAATCCTAGTTAATATTATATTCACCCTGCGCATAGAATGATAATAACCGCACTGACTGACTGGTATCTGTTATGAAACTTAAAATCAAAAACGCAGTAATCAAAGGGACTCTCATTCTGACTGCCGCCGGTTTCCTCAGCCGTATCATAGGTTTCTTTTATAGGATATTCCTTACAAGGGCAATAGGTGCAGAGGGCATGGGATTGTTCCAGCTTGTCACGCCGATCATCGGCGTTGTTTTTGCCGTTTGCTCCGCAGGAATACAGACCGGCATCTCCAAATTCTGCGCCGTCCGGGAAAGCCGCCGCGGCTGGCTTCTTGCGGGACTGATAATTTCTCTTCCGCTGTCCCTGCTGACTGCCGTGCTGGTATATATGAATGCAGGCTGGATCGCAGGGCGCATTTTGCTGAACCCGACATGCGCTCCGCTGATACAGATGCTGGCACTGACATTTCCGTTTGCCAGTTTCCACAACTGCGTAAACGGATATTATTACGGACAAAAAAAGACAGGTATCCCTGCCTTTTCGCAATTATTTGAACAGCTTGTCCGCGTTATGACCGTTATAGCATACGCCGCCTGGTGCGAGCAAAATCACCGTCCTGTTACGGTCATCTGCGCACTGTACGGAAATCTTACCGGAGAAATCGCATCAGCCGTTTTTTGTACGGCTGCGCTGCTTCTTGGCCGCCATCTGTCAGTGTCCGGCATGTCCGGCGTTTTTAAGAAAGTCCGCCAGCTTTTTATATTTTCGTTTCCTCTGACCGCCAACAGGCTGCTCATGCATCTTCTGCAGAGCGGCGAATCCATACTGATACCGGCGCAGCTTGCTGTCTATGGCCATTCAAGCACAGAAGCATTGAGCCTCTACGGAATTTTAAACGGAATGGCGCTCCCTCTTATCCTGTTTCCGACAGCCATAACCAACGCTATGTCCGTAATGCTGCTGCCGGAAGTTTCCGGCGCACAAGCCGCCAACAGGCAGGATTCCATACTGCGCACGCTCGATAACGCGGTAAAGCTGTGCATGGCAATGGGCATTATGAGCACGCTGCTGTTCATATTTTACGGCAGCCGCATCGGCGCCTTGATCTTTGATGAGCCTGCTGTTCATTCCTTCATACTGATTCTGGCATGGCTGTGCCCGTTTTTTTATCTTACGACCACGCTAAACAGCATCCTCAACGGGCTTGGAAAGACAACACTGACATGCGTCCAGAATATTTTCAGCATTTTGATACGCATTGCCTTCCTTATCGTGCTCGTCCCTGTTTACGGCATATCAGCCTATCTGTGCGGACTTCTGGTTTCCCAGATTTTTATATGCCTTGCGCATTACATATCGCTCAGCAATATGTTCCGCCTGAAAATGGATCCTGTCGGGTATATCATAATGCCATCACTGTATTCCGGCATATCCATAGGCGTATCGCTTGTATTATTTTCTGTATGCTGCCGATTTGAATGGCCTTCCGAGCTGGCAAGGCTGGTGATATGCGCCTGCTGCGCGTGCCTGGTATTCCTGCTGCTCATACGTAATTCAGCAAGCCGCCATGCATGACTTGTTTATGCTGCTATATTCCGGAGCGTTTTCGCAACGGGGCGATGCGAATCTCAAATTCGCGTCTGCCATCAGAAGAATTTGTGACGCTCCGGCACAAATTCACGTGCGAAAAATCAGCACATCAGTGTGATTTTTCTCACTAATTGCCATTGTTGTATATCGTGTCCAGATCAATCTCAACATCAAGAAGGGCGGGTGCCGCATCCCACTCGTCCTTCCGCGTCTCATACTGCTCAGCAATCCATTCAATGCATTTCTTACGTCCCTGCTCATCATAAGAAAACGTCTGCTGCGTCTGCCGGCCTTCCGCTGCGCCATAAGCGAGCGGTCCCTGCCACACGCTTCCCAGCAGCTCATAATCAGGTTTTTCCCCTGCTCTTTTTATCTGATAGCGCATCCCATAATGTTCTCCGCTGTAAACTCCGCCATACTTAAAAAAATTAAACGGCATAATTTTTTTTTCATCTATCATAAGACGATCTCCAAATATTCTTTACAATGAGATTTCAGCCTCTCATCAAATTCCAAATTTACTGCAATTTATATGGCGTTATCTGATAGACATAGTAATTGAGCCAATTCGTATACAGATTATTTGCATGGCTCCGCCATGAAAGCCTCGGCCTGCGGAAGCAGTCATCGTCCGGATAATAATTTACAGGAAGCTCCGGCGAAATACCTTTTTCTATATCGCGCTTATATTCCTGGTCAAGCGTCAGCCTGTCATACTCGGGATGTCCCATTATAAACACATGTTTCCCGTTTTTTCCCATAACAATATATATGCCTGCTTCCGATGAATCAGCCAGCACTTTAAGTTTTGGGTTTTCAAGGATATCCTCCCTGCAGGCTTCTGTATATCTTGAATGAGGCGCCATAAATATGTCGTCAAACCCGCGCACCAGCGGTTCTTTCCTGTTCATAACCTTATGGCTGTACACGCCTGAAAGCTTTTTGTCAAGCATGACCTTGCCAACCCCGTAATGGTAATACAATCCAGCCTGCGCGCCCCAGCAGATATGCAGCGTTGAGGTGATATTCGTATCCGACCATTCCATGATTTTTTTGAGTTCATCCCAATACTCGACTTCCTCAAAAGCCATTTTTTCAACCGGCGCACCTGTAATAATCATTCCGTCAAACTTCTGGTTTTTTATCTCTGAAAATGTTATATAAAATTTTTTCAGATGTGATGCAGGCGTGTTTTTAGAGACATGGCTCTCAAGCTGCAAAAATGTAATATCTATCTGAAGCGGCGTATTAGACAGCGCGCGCAAAAGCTGCAGTTCCGTATCCTGCTTTATCGGCATAAGGTTTAAGATCACTATCTGCAATGCGCGGAAATCCTGCGACAGCGCACGTTTCTCGTCCATGACAAATATATTTTCATCTTCAAGCTCAGCCTTTGCCGGCAGATCGCTCTGTATTTTAATTGGCATAACCTTCCCGCCTTTCACAAATAATCTTTTTCAAGCTTTTATTATATTAAACTCATTTATTGTGCATTGATTTTTATATTACATCAAATCCGTCATGCCTGCAAGTTCCAGAAATTCTGCCTCAGTAATAACAGGAACTCCCAGCTTTGCCGCTGTTTTGTTTTTTGCCGAGGGCGACTTGCTGTCATTATTTATCAGGTAATCAGTTTTTCCGCTCACTGAACCGGCAGCTTTGCCGCCCAGATGTTCAATCAGTTCTTTTAGGGCATTCCTGTTTTTAAAATGCTCCAATGCGCCTGTAATAACAAATACCTTTCCGGCCAGGACTGCCGCCTCTCCTGCGGCGCCCTCATCTTCATTTCCAATTGTAAGCTCATCAAGCAGGTCAAGGAATATCTGCCTGTTAGCCTCATTCTCAAAATATGATACAAAAGCATCAGCGATAACGCTGCCAACGCCGTCAACCGCCTCAAGCTTTTCCCTGTCCGCGCTCATAATGCCAGCAGGGCTGCTGCCTATCGCGCGCACGACCATTTTCGCATTGGAAAGTCCAATGTTTGCGATTCCCAGGCCATAGAGCAGCCTTGACATCGTTGTATTTCTGGATCTTTCAACCGCATCTGTCAGTTTAACATAGGATTTTTCCCCAAAGCCGTCCAGGTTTACAATCGCATCATGATGCGCCTGCAGATGATACAGATCGCTGAATGTTTTTAAAAATCCATGCTGTATGAATTTTTCGAGAGTAGCCTCGGACATGCCCTCGATATTCATAGCATCCCTTGATGCAAAATGCACAAAACTCTTTACATGTTTTGCCTGGCAGTCAGGATTTACGCAGTATAGCGACTTGACCTCATTTATCTGCTCTATTTTTACAGGATATCCGCAGACAGGGCATGCTTTCGGTATCTCTATGTTTCCGCTCCTTGTCTTATTTTCAGCGATCTGCGGAATTATCATATTTGCTTTAAATACAGATATCGTATCTCCTGCGCCAAGCTCCAACCCTTCCATTATGCTTATATTGTGTACGCTTGCCCTGGATACCTGCGTTCCTTCCAGTTCAACCGGCTCAAACACGGCAATCGGATTAATAAGCCCTGTCCTTGAAGCGCTCCACTCTATTCCAAGCAGCGTTGTATCCGCCGTTTCATCTGTCCACTTAAATGCCATCGCGTTCCTTGGAAACTTTGCAGTCCGTCCGAGCGACTCTCCATAAGCTATATCATCATAAATTATTACAAGCCCGTCTGACGGAAAGTCATTTTGCTGAATATTTTTTTCAAACCATTGTATATCTTTCTCAAGGCTTTCCGCAGTCACTTCACGGTATCCTACAACCGTAAATCCCTGCGCAGCCAGCCATTCAAACTGATTTTTCCGGGAATTTCCAAAATCAACATTTTCGGCAGATACAAGCGTAAATGCAAAAAAATTCACATTACGCTGCGCCGTGATTTCATTATTCAGCTGGCGCACAGTACCGCTGCACAAATTCCTCGGGTTTTTATATTTTGCTTCCGTTTCCGGAATCTCCCGGTTGATGCGCTCAAATTCCGAATAAGTGATAACGGCTTCGCCTCTTAGCACCAGTTTTCCTTTGTACGGTATTACAAGCGGCACATTCTTGAAAACGCGCGCATTGTTCGTTATAATCTCGCCAACCTCGCCATTGCCCCTGGTTACTGCCTTCACCAGCTGCCCATCTTCGTAAGTCAGAACGATCGTCAACCCATCCATTTTCCATGAAAGAATGCCGGACTGGCCGCCAAGCCACTCCGCAAGCACAGCCGGATCCTTCGTTTTATCCAGGCTCAGCATCGGACTTTCATGCCTTTCCTTGGGCAGATCGCTCAATACTTCATAACCCACGTTCACAGTCGGACTGTTAGAAAGCACGCAGCCTGTCTCCTTTTCAAGCTGTACAAGCTCATCATACAGCCTGTCATATTCATAATTAGACATCATCTCCGTGCCCTCGGCATAATACTGCCTGCCTGCTCTGTTGAGCAGCTCCACCAGTTCTTTCATCCGCTCCAATCCAAT
>CANRBP010000099.1 GCA_947628875.1 uncultured Lachnospira sp. | reverse complement strand
TATAATTATGCATGGCTGCAATGGCCATATGGGCAGGGTAATCACAGATTTAGCCGAAAATGACGAACAGGTAAAGATAGTTGCAGGCGTTGACCCGGTTGACGATGGCCATAACAGTTATCCGGTGTTCGCCTCTATAGAGCAGTGCGATGTTCCGGCTGATGTCATTATCGACTTTGCTTCCGCAAAAGCGGAGGACGCGCTTTTGGATTACTGTGCGGCAAAGAAAATTCCGGCTGTTGTCTGCACTACCGGTTTGAGCAGCGAACAGACGGAGAAACTCAAAAAGACCGCCGGAGAGGTTGCAATATTAAAATCCGCAAATATGTCGCTCGGCATTAATACGCTGTTTAAGCTCCTTCAGGATGCGGCAAAAGTGCTTGCGCCGGCCGGTTTTGACGTGGAGATAGTTGAAAAGCATCACAACAAGAAGCTTGATGCGCCAAGCGGCACAGCGCTGGCTTTGGCGGATGCCGTAAGTTCCGTGCTGCCTGAGGGTTATTTTTACCAATACGACAGAACCGGACGGAGTGCGATGCGTGATCCTAAGGAAATTGGAATCAGTTCCGTCAGAGGCGGCACGATAGTCGGAGAACATGATGTGATTTTTGCTGGCGAAGATGAAGTGATAGAGTTTAAGCATACTGCACATTCCAAGGCAGTCTTTGCGAAAGGCGCTCTGGAAGCGGCAAAATTCCTGGCAGGCAAGGCGGCAGGACTTTATGACATGGGCGATGTGATCGCTTCAAAAAATTAATCAGCATTAAGGCGTGCGGATATGGTAATAGGAAATGCGGCTGGCTTCGGCAAAGCCGCATTTTTTATACAGCGCAAGAGCCGGAATGTTCGTGTCGCGCACGTTCAGAACCAGAGGGGCACTGTGCGCTGCAAAATAATCAGCCATGAAATGCCGGAAAAACTGCGTGCCTATGCCGCGGCCGCGAAGTCCTTCGCTTACCTCAACGCCATAGACGGCAGTAAATGAACGTTCAAAGCTCAGGCGGCAGACGCCTTGAGGCGGAACGCATGAATCCGCTGCGTCTTTGGATTCATCATGCATAAAGTAAGCATCGCCGCTTTCTGAGAAACCATAATGGTATTTCAGGCTGCCGCCATCTGGAATGCATACAGGCGCGTCCTCGCGGCGCGCTCTCATCATCAGCTCGCAAAAGGCAGGTTCGGCTGATGAAAAAGAAGGAGTCCTGCCATCTTGAAAAAAACAGGGCGGCACGGCGCAGACAAGCGAGGCTGCCGCCTCATTGGAAAGAGCACGGCATGCGGCCGACAGCATCTGCGTAAAAATGCCCTGCCTGCGGAACTGCGGCGCAACCAGCGCTGTCAGCTCGGACTCGCCTGGCATTTCAAGAACAGAAAGGAAACCGGCCATCTGTGCGCCTTCAAAGGCCGCATACTGCAGAGGATAGAAACCGTCCTCATCAATAAAAGGTTCATAGCCGCCGCAGTCTGCGCGGAGCCTGTCGAGCAGGCGGCGCTGTTTTGCAGAAAGGCGTGGGGTTGCAATGATATCCATACAGGCTCCTCCTGAAAATTTTAAAAAAATACATAAAAATATTGTAGCAAATCTTTATATAAGGTACAATAATTTTGGCAGGCAGGGGGCAAACAAACAGACGAGGTGTATAAAAAATGGGCAAAATAGCAGTTTTAACAGACAGTAACAGCGGCATTACGCAGAAAGAGTCTAAAGAATTGGGAGTATATGTGCTGCCGATGCCGTTTTTTATTAACGGAGAACAGTATTTTGAGGACATTAACCTGACGCAGGAAGAATTTTACAAACTGCTGGAGGAGGACGCGGATATATCCACTTCGCAGCCTTCCGTGGGCGAAATGCAGAATCAGTTTGACCATCTGCTCAAGGAGTATGACGAGGTAGTGTTTATACCGATGTCCAGCGGACTGAGCGGTACGTGCCAGACGGCAACGATTCTGGCGCAGGAATATGGCGGAAAAGTCCAGGTAGTCAATAACCAGCGCATTTCTATTACGATGCGCCAGTCGGTTCTTGACGCCAAGCTTCTTGTTGCGAAAGGCTATGATGCCGCAGGAATCAAGGAAGTGCTTGAACGCGAAAAAATGCAGTCAAGCATCTATATTACGCTGGAAACATTGAAATACCTGAAAAAGGGAGGAAGGATAACAGCGGCGGCGGCGGCCATCGGCACGGTGCTGAATTTGAAACCCGTGCTTCAGATACAGGGAGAAAAGCTTGATGCCTACGCAAAGACAAGAGGCAAATCAGCGGCGAAAAAGCAGATGTTAAAGGCAATCGACAATGATCTGAATACGAGATTTGCCAAATATGCAAGCGAGGGAAGAATGCATATTGCAGCGGCATACACGGGAAATCTGGAGGAGGCGCAGGAGTGGGCTGAGCTTATACAGAAAACTTACCCGCAGTTTGACGGATTCTTTATGAATCCGCTGTCGCTTAGCGTTGCCTGCCATATCGGATATGGCGCGCTTGCAATCGCGGCAACTGCATATATTCCGGAAGATGAAAAATAAAATAATCGCAAATAAATCGTGGCGGCTCGGCAGAAAGGCAAAACAATGAAAAAGACGTTGTCAAGAAGTGAAATTGCACAGGAAGATAAATGGCGCATAGAGGATCTGTACGCATCAGATGATTTATGGGAAAAAGATTACAGCAGAGCGCAGGAAATGTCTGTGCAGCCGTCCGCTTATGCAGGAAAGGCCGGCCAGGATGCCATAAGCCTTGCAGCAGTCCTGCAGGAATCGGAGAATGAGAACCGCCTGGCAGAGCGCATCTATGTCTACGCATTTATGAAGTACTATGAGGATACAGCAAATGCCGTGTATCAGGAAATGTCAGGGAAAGCTCAGCTGCTTATGGTAAAGATCGATGAAAAATATTCGTTTTTAAGGCCGGAACTCCTTGCTGTGCCTGATGCGGATATGCAGGCTTTTTTAGATGCGCCGCAGGTTGCGCCGTACAGGCGTTTGCTGGAGGATATGCTGGCGGAAAAAGAGCATTCGCTGTCGGAGAGTGAAGAAAAACTGCTTGCAGGAGCCGGCCAGCTTGCTGATGCTCCTGGCGAGATATTTTCAAAATTCAACAATGCTGACATTCGCTTTGGCGAGATCATAGATGAGGAAGGACGTCCGGTCGAACTGACGCAGAGCAGGTACAGCGTATTTATGGAAAGCAGCGACAGGCGCGTCAGGAAAGATGCATTTACGGCGCTGTATAAGCAATACAGCGGCTTCAAAAACACCCTGGCGGCGGCATACTACGGCAATGTCAAGCAGGCCGTCTTTTTTGCGAAGGCTCGCAGATATCGATCAACGCTGGAAATGTACCTTAGCGGTTCATTTATACCTGTATCCGTTTACTGCAACCTGATAGAGACTGTTCATGCTAACCTTGATAAGATGCATGACTATGTGTCTTTGAGAAAAAAGGCATTGGGTGTTTCCGAACTTCATTTTTATGATATATATGCGCCTATGGTGCAGGATTACCATATGGAAGTGGATTACGCGCAAGCCAAGTCGATTGCTCTTGAAGCGCTCGCGCCGCTCGGCGGCGACTATATTGAGAAAGTCCGCGAGGGATTTGATTCGGGATGGGTAGATGTGCGGGAGAACACGGGCAAGCGCACAGGCGCATTTTCATGGGGAGCGTATGGCACGCATCCGTATGTTTTCCTTAATTATTCTGACACCCTCAATGACGTATTTACGCTGGTTCATGAGATGGGCCATGCTATGCATACCTATTACACAAACAGCACGCAGCCGTATACCTATTCCAACTACAGGATATTTGTGGCAGAGGTGGCATCTACCTGCAATGAAGCGCTGCTGATAGCTTATCTGCTGAAAAACTGCACCTGTGAGCAGGAGAGGAAATATCTGGTGAACCATTACCTTGAACAGTTCAAGGGAACGCTGTTCCGCCAGACCATGTTTGCTGAATTTGAAATGATAACGCACCGCATGGCGGAGGAAGGAAAGATTTTGAGCGCCGACAGCCTGTGCAGCGTGTACCGCGGCCTGAATGAAAAATATTTTGGCAGCGGCATGGTGATAGACAGAGAAATTGAAGTTGAATGGGCGCGGATACCGCATTTTTATACGCCGTTCTATGTATATCAGTATGCGACAGGTTTTTCGGCAGCAGTCGCAATTGCAGGCAAAATATTGGCTGGCGATGAAAAGGTTCTTGCCGGCTACAAGAAATTTTTGTCCGGGGGCAGCAGCCTGCATCCTATTGAGCTTCTCGCGCTGTGCGGTATTGATATGACGCAGCCGCAGGTCATACAGGATGCGCTTGATGTATTTGGCGGCCTGTTAGATGCATTTTAAAATATAGCATTTTAAAAATTTTTGGAAAAAAGTTTTTCAAAAAAAGCTTTTTAAAAAAAAAAGTTTTTTATACTTGACAAATATGGAATGCTATAGTATCATATCTATTGTTGGTGCGGTAATGGCCAGCAGATATGATGCGCGAGTGGCTCAGCGGTGGAGCACCTCCTTGCCAAGGAGGGGGTCGCGGGTTCGATTCCCGTCTCGCGCTCTTTATTTTTGCACAAAAATCAGCGCGATTGTGGCGGCATGTTATTGAAATAAATAGGCGTTTGGAGGCGCTATGGCTATGAGCAGGAAAAAGATTATTTCACTGATTGCGGGAATTTGCGGCATGTTATTGGGTATTATTATGCTGGTCGCCGGGATTATGGATGCAGATATCCCAAAACTGCTGCGTATCGCATTCTCTGTTGTATTCATGGCGAACGCAGTATTAATAATTTGGATAAATTTAGGGAATAAAAATTAATCTGACATCGTACAGTTTGCCGGTTAACAGTATTTGCAATCACAACTAAACAGCAAAACAGCGTTAGAGCGTATAGAAATCAGTCTATGCGCTCTTTTTTTGCCCATAATGAAAGGCGCGTTATGGAACGGAAAAAGGTGATTATATTTTTGCGTAATAGAGACGATATTTATAATATAACTAGGGAATGGATTCCCGCAGTAATCACAAGGAGGTTGAGCAATGAGTACAGTATATTTTCAGTATGGAGAATTAAACCGTAAGCCTGTTCAGGGCATTTGCGCCGTGACGCATATGAGGCAGAACAAAAAGCCTGTAAAGAGGCTGAATTATAATCCGAGAGAGATACGTAATGCGCTGCTGCGCGCAAACAGGTTACAGACGGCCAGCGCGGTATTGAGCCGGGCAAAGTCGAAGTATGTCAGCCTGGCAAAGTGCCAGGGAAGCGGCATGTACGATGAGGCGGAGCTTGCTGCTGCGGTTATCCATGCCAGGCAGATGGTCAGGTGCGTCAGAATGAAGATGAACCATCTCAGGCAGGAGGAGAACAGCAGGAAGAGTGACGGGCAGGAAAAAACTGATGCGGATCAAAAGGAAAGGAAGATGAAGCGGCGCATCAGGAACAGGGAGCAGGAACTCAAGGCAAAGCAGAAAATGGAGGAGCTTGAGCTTGCCAAGTTAAGGAGAATCCACCGGAACAAGGAACTCAGAAAGATGAATGAGGCAGATGCAGAGTATTCTGCAAGCATTTACAAAAGAACAAGAAACAGCGCATCATATTCATATAGCGGCGATTCTATCCGCGTACAGCTGAGCAGTGAAGCGCTGCGGCGTGCTAAAGAACAGCTTGAGCAGCAGGAGCAGGCGGCTGCGGATATTGCATACGCGGAAATGGAAATAATGGAGATGGAGGAAAAACAGGCGGCAGAATGTCCGGCAGTGCAGGAGGGGTGCAATGCTTTTGCGGAGACGGGGGCAATTGCGGAACCGGGAGCGTATGTTGATGCGGCAATCGGATAAATTAACAGTTCAGATAAATTAACAGTGCGGAAAAAACAATATAGCATATAACGTGAAAAATTGTTGGTAAAACGTGAGAATCTGTATTATAATAGGCTCGTATTGTATCCCCGTTGGGGAATGATAACATCATTAGCGCATAATGCGCGGAAAAGGAGTCAAAATGAAAGACAGAACAATGAAAACAAAGAAACTCGTGTTAACGGCGATGTTCACGGCAATCATTATCGCTATGGCGTTTGTGCCCTATCTGGGTTACATTCCGCTTGGCTTCATGAATGCGACTATCATTCATGTGCCGGTAATTATCGGAGCAATCGTCCTGGGACCATGGGAAGGGGGATTCTTAGGCGCGGTATTTGGCATTACAAGCCTTATAAACAATACGTTTAACCCTAACCTGACATCTTTTGTATTTTCACCGTTTTACAGCATGGGCGACATGCACGGCAATTTTGCCAGCCTCATAATCTGTATGGTGCCGCGTATCCTGATCGGCATTGTTGCCGGCTATGT
>CANRBP010000098.1 GCA_947628875.1 uncultured Lachnospira sp. | reverse complement strand
GTCCGCTCGGCAAGCCGGAATCCATAAAAATCCCTCTTGACAGCGAATATGCAGGGTGGGATCCGACTGATCCGGACGAATCAAATCCGTGGCATAACTGCAAGGCGCAGATATCAGGCTGTAAAGATATAACAGCCAAGGTAGGGCATCCGGTAGATCTGCTTGAGGGTATAACGGCAACAGACACATGCGGCAATGATATCAGCGGGGACGTAGCAACCATAGGCCGGTATACATTTGACCAGGAAGGCATATATGAAATCACGTATACTGTGACAGACCTCATCGGCAGCACGGCGACAGAAAAGGTAACATTGACGGTTACGCAGTAACAGGCGTAACGGTGCGTTGCCGGATAAAAACAAAAGCATATGGTAAAGGCTGCCGCAAGGAAGGCATTTTTCAAAGAAACTGCCGCCTTGGGCAGCCTGTTTTTTTGGAGGTTCAGTGCAAAAAGATATTTTGGAACAATTAAAGGAATACAGCAGGCAGAATTATGTGCCAATGCATATGCCGGGTGCAAAACGGAATGCTGCCATGTTTTATATGGATAATCCTTATGAGCTTGATATCACGGAGATTGACGGATTTGATAACCTGCACCATGCTCGGGGCATTTTGAAAGATGCGGCAGTGCGCAGCGCAAGACTGTTTGGAGCAGATGAGACGCTTTTTCTGGTTAATGGCAGCAGCGCAGGCATTTTATCTGCTGTCTGCGGCGCAACAAAAAAGCGTGATACGGTGATAGTGGCCAGAAACTGCCACCGCAGCGTATATAATGCCATTTATTTAAATGAATTAAACCCCGTATATATATATCCAGAATATGCCAGATACAGCTATGGGGAAGCGACAGACAGCCGTGAGGCGGATTATTTTGCAGGTATCAGTCCGGAGCAGGTTGAGGCTGCGCTCGATGCACACCCAGATGCATCGGCGGTTATTCTGACATCACCGACATACGAGGGGATAGTTTCCGATATCAGAGGCATTGTTTCGGCTGCGCACCGCTATGGGGCAGTTCTTATAGCAGATGAGGCGCATGGCGCGCATTTTTGTTTTAGCAGTAAATTTCCTGAATCTGCTGTTTCGTGCGGCGCAGATGCGGTTGTTCAGAGCATTCATAAGACGCTGCCTTCGCTGACGCAGACAGCGCTGCTGCATTTAAACGGAAACCTTATTGACAGGGAGCGCATCAGACGCTACTGGGATATGTATCAAACAACCAGTCCTTCATATATTTTGCTTGCCGGGATCGACAGGTGCATGACAATCCTGGAACAGCAGGGTAAAGAATTGTTTGGGCAGTATTTGAATCGTCTCGAAAGGCTGCGCGCGCAGCTGGCTGCGCTGAAAAATATCAGGCTGGCAGAAGTTGATGATATATCCAAAATCGTGCTTGTGGCGGACAGCGCCACGCGATTATATGATATTATGAATGAAAAATACCATATACAGCTGGAAATGGCTGCACCGGGATATGTAATTGCAATGACAAGCATCGGCGATACAGATGATTATTACAAGCGGTTTGCAGATGCGCTTTTTGAGCTGGACAGGGAATGGGGCAGTGCGAAAGACAGCGCAGGCAGCTTCGTGCGGCTGGAAAATGTCAGTATTCAGATGAATCCGTATGACGCAATGAACAAGACGGCGGAGACTGTGCAGCTTGAAAAGGCAGCAGGGCGCACGGCAGGCGCGGCTGTATGCATCTATCCTCCGGGCGTGCCGGTTGTCAATGCAGGCGAGATGATAACGCCTGGAATGCTGTCCCGGATTTCAAAGGCTCTTTGCTGCGGACTTGATGTCATTGGCCTGGAAACATTAGAAGGGGATACGGAGAGGAAGGTTGGTATCATATGCCTGAAATAGCATTTATTATGGGAAAAAGCGCCTCGGGGAAGGATAAAATCTACAAAGAACTGATTCAGGACAAGGAACTTGCATTGAATACGGTCACAATGTATACAACGCGTCCGATGCGTGCCGGGGAGACTCAGGGAGCAGAGTATTTTTTTGTAGACGATGCGGCTGCATGCAAGATGGAAAAGGAAGGGCGGATCATAGAGCTGCGCAGTTATCAGACAGTTTATGGCATATGGAAATATTTTACGGCTGATGATGGCCAGATCAGGCTTGATTTTGGCCAAAAATATGCTATTATTGGTACACTTGAAGCATATAACGGCTTTTGCAGATATTATGGAAAAGAACATATTTTACCGATATATATAGAAGTCGATGACGGCATCAGGCTGCAGCGCGCGCTGCACCGTGAAATGAAACAGGATAAGCCGATGTATGATGAAATGTGCCGCCGGTATCTGGCAGACGCAAAAGATTTTTCGGAGGAAAATTTAAAAAAATCCGGAATTGTGCGGCGGTTTGCCAATAATGGGGAACTTGGCGACTGCATAATGGCTGTCAGGAATGTGCTTATACGGGAGCTTATAGCCGTAAATTCATAAGAAAACCTGAAAATACAAGGGCAAAATGAAGTTGGTTTATGCGGACACATGTGATATACTATAGCATATAGATTTTGTGTGGGAATGAGGTGGAAATTATGGATATGGAAATTAAAGTAAACGATGTCCAGAAAGCTCAGCAGATGGAATCAAAAGCCGCACCTGCATCAGGAGATGAGAGTTTTAAGTTTACTTTGATAAGTAATATAGCGGAGAAAGACCTTCAGACAAAGCTTAACAGCATGATGGAGGAGATAACGAAGCAGGGTGAAAAAATTGCCAAGCATATGGATATAAAAGACATGAAAAAATACCGCACGCTGGTAAAAGGTTTTTTGAATGAAATAGTAAACCGTTCCCACCAGTTTTCGCGTGAAAACTTTCTTGACCGCAGGGGGCGCCACCGTGTTTACGGTATTGTCCGCCTGGTTGATAAAAATCTTGATGAACTGGCATCGGAGCTTGTCAAGGAGGAAAAAGATCATATTGCGATCGTAAGCAAGATAGATGACATAAGAGGATTGCTTTTGGATGTTTTAACGTAATATATGCAAGGAATGATTTATGAATACATTTTCAGAGATTTATGGACATGATAAAATAAAAGAGCATCTGCAGCGCGCCATTGAATTGGAAAAGGTTTCTCATGCCTATATATTCAACGGCAGCCTGGGTGCCGGCAAAAAAAGCATGGCTGCCCTTTTTGCAAAGGCGCTGCAGTGCGAGGAGGCAGGAGTTGAACCGTGCAACGCCTGCCATTCCTGTCAGCAGGCTGATACGGGGAATAATCCCGATATCATATGGATACGCCATGAAAAGCCGGGAACTATTGGCGTTGACGATATCCGTGAGCAGGTTGTCGGAGATATGCAGGTCAAACCCTACAGCGGCAGGTATAAAATTTATATCATAGATGAGGCCGAAAAGCTGACCGTGCAGGCGCAGAACGCGCTGCTGAAAACCATTGAAGAGCCGCCGGCCTATGGCATTGTCATACTGCTTACAGCCAATGCAGGCATCTTTTTGCAGACGATCCGTTCAAGGTGCGTGCAGCTTGATTTCAAGCCGGTTTCGGACATGCTGGTGCAGCAATATTTAAAGGATCATTTTTCGGCGTCTGATCATGACGTGCGTTTTGCGGTTGCATTTGCCCAGGGAAATATCGGGCGTGCGGTTACGATAATAAATTCGCATGATTTTGCGCAGCTTAGGGAGGAAGTGCTGCATGTCATAAGATATGCCAAAGAAATGACCGTATCGGAGATAATGGCTGAGGTAAAAAATATTGCAAATTATAAACTGACCATAGAGGATTATTTTGATCTGATGGCTATGTGGTACCGCGATGTGCTGGTATTTAAAAGCACAAATGATGCAAACCGCGTTATTTTTAAAGATGAACTGCCGCTGGTAAAGAGCCAGTCAGCAGATTTTTCTTACGAGGGGATAGAGGATATCCTCAATTCTATTGACAAAGGAAAAGTGCGGTTGAGGGCGAATGTAAACTTTGACCTTGTTGTTGAACTGTTGGTAATGGCTATCAAGGAAGCAAACAGAAGCTGACAGCTTGGGAGCGGCAGCAGGCAGCAGGACTGGCCTGCACAGCTTATGTCGGTTTTTAATAAATCAGATTTTGGCAGAAATGGAGATAAAAAATGACAAAGGTAATTGGCGTCCGGTTCCGGCAGGCAGGCAAAATTTATTTTTTTGCGCCGGGCAAATATCATAATATAGAATCAGGACAGCATGTGATTGTTGAGACTGCGCGCGGAGTGGAATACGGCAATGTGGTGCTGGGCGTGCGTGACGTTGAAGATACAAAGGTCGTCCAGCCGCTCAAACCGGTTATCCGCATAGCAACTCCTGAAGATGATGCGCGTGAACAGAGGAACCGGGAGAAGGAAAAAGACGCATACCGCATTTGCCTGGAAAAAATTGCAAAACATGGCCTGGCGATGAAGCTTATCCAGGTTGAATATACATTTGACAATAACAAGGTATTGTTTTATTTTACAGCGGACGGACGCATAGATTTCCGGGAGCTGGTCAAGGATCTTGCCTCGGTTTTTAAAACCAGGATAGAACTTCGCCAGATAGGCGTGAGGGACGAGGCTAAGATAATGGGCGGAATTGGCGTGTGCGGAAGGCCATTGTGCTGCGCAACTTATATGCCTGAGTTTGTGCCTGTATCTATAAAGATGGCCAAGGAGCAGAACCTGTCCCTGAATCCTGCTAAAATATCCGGCGTGTGCGGAAGGCTGATGTGCTGCCTTAAAAATGAGGAGGAGACATACGAGGAGTATAACAGCAAGCTGCCTAATGTCGGTGATTTTGTCACTACAAACGATCAGCTCAAAGGGACAGTTTCAAGCGTCAATGTACTGAGGCAGATGGTAAAGGTTATCGTGACGCTCGATGATGATAAAGAAATCCGGGAATATCCTGTTTCTGCGCTGCGCTTCAAATCAAAGCGCCGTTATGAAAAAATGCAGATTGATGACCGGGAATTAAAAGAGCTTGAGGAGCTGGAGCGCAAGGAAGGAAAATCGCACATAAATGATGACTGAAAATGAAGGAGCAGCCTTGTGCGGGCATGAGCGCATAGACAGCCTGCAGCGCGAAGGTTACAGGATCATTCAGAATCCGGAATGCTTTTGCTTCGGCATGGATGCGGTGCTGCTTGCGGCATATGCGAAGGCAGGAGCAGGCGAAAGGGTGCTGGATATGGGAACCGGCAACGCGGTCATTCCGCTGCTTATGCACGCAAGGAACCATATTTCAAGCAGCGGAGCGCATTACACAGGCCTGGAAATTCAGGAGAAAAGCGCGGATCTTGCGCGCCGGAACGTTGATTTGAACGGGTTAAATGAAGATATATCAATCGTACAGGGAGATATAAAAGAGGCTTCCGCTTTATTCGGGGGAGCGTCTTTTCATGTTGTTACGTCAAATCCGCCGTATATAGATGAAAACCATGGGCTTGTAAATCCAAACAGTGCAAAGGCTGTTGCCCGGCATGAAATTTTGTGTACGCTTGAAGATGTTGTGCGTGAAGCATCAAAATGCCTGCGTGACAAGGGGCGTTTTTATATGGTTCACAGGCCGCGCAGGCTCGTGCAGATATTTGAATGCATGAGGCGTTTCCGTCTGGAACCCAAGCGGATGCGCATGGTATATCCGGCAAAAGATAAGAATGCGAATATGGTTCTGCTGGAGGCGGTGCGTGGCGGAAATGCGCAGCTTACTGTGGAAAAACCTCTTATCATCTGCAAAGAATCCGGAGAGTACACAGATGAGGTGCGGCTGCTGTATGACGGAATGCAGGGCAGTATTGGCAGGGAAGGAAGCTTATAAAATATGTCAGAAAGGTCAGTTGGAACTGATATAAAACAGCAGGAGCCGGGGATATTGTACCTGTGCGCAACGCCAATCGGAAACCTTGAAGATATTACGTTCCGGGTTGTAAAGACTTTAAGGGAGGTTGATCTGATAGCGGCTGAGGATACGAGGAACAGTATCAAGCTCCTCAACCATTTTGGTATTAAAACCCCTATGACGAGCTACCATGAGCATAATAAAGTGGAAAAGGCGAGAGTGCTTGTGGAAAAGCTGGCGGCCGGGAAGAATATTGCGCTTGTTACAGATGCAGGTACGCCGGGCATATCCGATCCGGGAGAAGAACTTGTGCGGCAGTGCTGCGAGGCTGGAATACAGGTAACATCGCTTCCGGGTGCGGCTGCCTGCATCACGGCCGTCACAATGTCCGGACTTGCCGCGAGGCGTTTTGCATTTGAAGCGTTTCTGCCGGCGGACAAGCAGGAGCGCCGCGAAATTCTTGACGAATTAAAAAAAGAAATGCGCACGATTATTTTATATGAAGCGCCTCACAGGCTTGCCAGGACGCTGGGCGAGCTTGTAAATGCTCTTGGCGGAGGCAGGCGTATTTCTGTCTGCAAAGAACTGACTAAGCGGCATGAAGGGGTTTTGCGCACAACGCTTGGAGAGGCGCAAGCCTACTACGCGGAAAATGAGCCGCGCGGCGAGTATGTCCTTGTAATAGAGGGAAAGCCGCGTGAGGAGGCAGTCAGGGAACAGCAGGCACAGTGGGAGAAGCTGGGAGTCCATGAGCATGTGGAGATGTATATAAGCCAGGGAATGGATAAAAAATCTGCGATGAAAGCTGCTGCTAATGACAGAGGCGTTTCTAAGCGTGAAATTTACCAGGCATATAACGGACTTGAATGATACAGATAAAAAAGACACAAGATAGGCATTGAAGCTTTGAAAATATAATTTCAGATATTTATCAATATGGAAAAATGCCAGAGGTATAGTTTGAAAAATAAGATTGATAGCTTATTTTCAAACGGGAATTTGTGCCGGAGCGTCACAAATTCCCCTGATGGCAGACGCGAATTTGAGATTCGCGTTGCCCCGTTGCGT
>CANRBP010000097.1 GCA_947628875.1 uncultured Lachnospira sp. | reverse complement strand
ACCGCAACGCCTAAAAGACTGCCCGCCACGATGATGTGATAATCGGGAGCGTCCTCGCAAAAATACTTCAAAGAAGTCAACGCCCGTTCGCAAAGCTGCACCTCGTCAAAGACGATCAGCGTTTTTTCCTTAACGATGGTTTGACCTGAGATATGCGACAGAATAGGAATCAGATAATCGGGACTGATATTTTCATCAAAGGTTTTCGAGAGCTTCGGATTGGTTTCAAAGTTGAAATACGCCACATTCTCATAGTGCGTGCGCCCAAACTCCAAAATGGAGTAAGTCTTGCCGACCTGCCTTGCTCCCTGCAAGATCAGCGGCTTGCGGTGTTCGCTTTCTTTCCATGCTTCTAAAAAAGCCATGATTTTTCGGTACATAAATGACCCTCCTTGTCAGAAGTCACTTATAGTATAATGAATGTTCGTGTTAAAATCAATAGATTTTCTGCAAAAATTCGCATTAAATAACACGAAAATTAGCGCTTATATCGCACTATTCGACACAAACCGTCTCAAGCCGCCAATTTTACGCCTCACGAGTTTGCCGCTTGCCAGTTAATCCCAATTAAATTTTTCCTTATTTGGCAAGGTTTTCCTTTTTTAAATTTGTATATATAAAATACTCAAACCCAAAAACACGGTTTACCGTTTCCTGAACTGCGTGAAAACAAACTGGCAGCGTTATCAGATCTTCCGGAACATTTCCGCTGCTTCTGTAGGTACAGAAGAATTAGGCCATCTGGAAATGGTAAGCACCATTGTCCACCAGCTGACCAGAAACCTGACAGTAGATCAGATTAAAGGTACGCCGTTTGAGGCATATTATGTGGATCATACGGCTGGCGTATGGCCGCAGGCAGCCAGCGGTATGCCATTTAGCGCAGAGCAGTTTCAGTCTACAGGTGATATAATCACAGATCTGGCTGAGGATCTGGCTGCGGAGCAGAAAGCAAGAACGACCTACGACAACCTGATCCGCCTGACAGACGACCCGGACGTACTCGAGCCGCTGCGTTTCCTGCGTGCGCGTGAAGTAGTGCATTTCCAGAGGTTTGGCGAGGGTCTTTCCCTGGTACAGGAAAAGCTGAATGCAAAGAATTTCTATGCATTTAATCCGGAATTTGACAAATGTGATAAGTGCGATTAAAGTAAAGAAAGATAAAACTCATATTATTGATCGCAGACTTTGCGCAAAAAGTTAATTACGCATACGGAGGAAATGATGAAGGAAAAAATATACACAATACCTGTAAACGATGCTTTTGACAGCGGCAGCGAATGCCCGATCTGTTCCATGTACTGGGCGCTGGAAAATGACGCGGTTGAGTACGCGATGGGTCCCAGCTATATGGAAGATGATATCCGTGCGCAGACGGATGAGCTGGGGTTTTGCGAAAAGCATATCCTGCAGGTATATGGAGAAGAAAACAGGCTTGGTTTTGCGCTTGTCATGAAAACGCACATTGACCGGGTAATATCAGAGATAGAGAAACGTGCATCTCAGCCTGTAAAGGGCAAGACGCTGTTTGGCAAGGTGACGCCGTCCACGGTATCCGAATATGCAGGAAACTTAAAAACATCTTGTTTTGTGTGCAGGCGTATTGAAAATACATTTCAGCGCTATCTGGACACGATCCTGCATCTTTACAAACAAGATGAATCTTTCCGTCAAAAATACGCAAACTGCAAAGGCTTTTGCACATCGCATTACGGGATGCTGATGCAGCTGGCGCCGCAAAAGCTGTCAGGTGCCGCGCTTGATGAATTTACGGCGCTGACCAGCCGGCTGTATCTGGAAAATATGAAACGTGTACGGGATGATATAGAATGGTTTATCAATAAATTTGATTACAAATATGCAAATGAACCATGGAAAAATGCCAAGGATGCGCTGCAGCGGAGCATAGTGAAAGTGCAGTCTGTTGACGCTGATGCAAAGTAGGCCGCAGCAGGCCGGAAAAATAAAGCGGCATGGAACGCCGGACGGATATCCTTCCGGCTGTCCGGGCCGCTTTATGATTCATATGAGATGGCAACAGTATATAAAATATAATTGCTGCGCTGTGCAGTCCTGTAAACATATGATACCGGTGCGGATGCCTGCGGCATGCAGGCTTTCAGGTCAAGCGGAACATCGGCAACAAATTCCAGTATTTCTTTGTGCTGTCCGATACAGTCAGCCAGCAGCTCTTCAAGCGTTGCGTCAGATGAGATATGCGGCAATGCAGACATTTCCGGATAAGTATACCGGGTTTCGCAGGCGGAGCCATATTCCGCTGGAACCTTGCTCCATGCATGGTCAATCGCCATATCTGTATCTGAAATATTAAAATAAGCATGGTCAAACGGGATCACCGAGGCATTTACAGGGTCGTCCCATGTTACGTCAACCTGATACCGTCTGCCGTCTAGTTTGACAGCGTTCCATATATGTTCTTCACCTCTGGCTGTGCCGGATAAAGTTACATTTTCAATCCCAAGCAGATCCATAAAAGTCTTAAAACATTCCGCATAGCCGCCGCACACGGCGCGTCCGCATACCAGCGCCTCATAGGCGTTATAAGATGTGCCGGCATTTGTGTCATAGTCCAGATTTTCTGCAAGGTAGTCATGAATGGCAAGCTCGTTTTCATAATCGGAGTTTTCCGGGGAAGTGCATGACGAGATGACATTCATATATTTGTCATATAGTATCCGCTGGCGGTCAGTCAGATATTGCATGTCCTGGCTGCGTGCGGCATAGGCGATAGCATAATTATCCCAGTAATCCATTGAGACGCGGGTAATGCAGCCGGCAGATGTATCAAGGTATTCGCAATGAATCTGCATAATTCCCGGCAGGCTGGATAACCACTGCTCCGCATTGATCAGCTCAGTATCCTGGATCAGCAGCCAGCATGTTTTTTCATTGCGCTCCATGGAATGCACAAGTCCGGCAAAAATCTCATCTGCAGATGAGGCTGCCTGAAAATTGCCATTGCCATATGCAGCCGGCATTGCTGTTGATAGGTTTTCCTGGCTGCAGCCGGACGCAGGCATGCATAAAATGCAAAAGATTATGGCAGGCAGCAGCCTTCGGCGCATGGCAGTAATTCCGGCCATCATTACAGAGATTCAGCGGCAGGTTCGTTTTTATCGGTTGCGCAAGCCGCCTCCTGACTGCTGCCTGTTTCATTTTCCGCCTGCTCCTTCGGCGCGTGGGCATTTATGCTGATTGACACATATTCCCGGGGCGTATCATTTTGAATTGATGCAAAATCAAGCAGTTCAAGATCATCAGTGCCGTTTTGATGGCCTTTGTCCGCCTTTTCAGCCTCCGGATCCGGCCTGCGTTTTTTTGCCTTAATCAGAAGGGCAGTGCCTGCGGCCGAAAAAATACCAGCTGCGGCAGTCAGAGCTACCAGTTTTTTAAATTTTTGATTTTTTCCGGATAAATCTTTATTCATCATTGAGCCTCCCCAAAACAGTTATTTTTTTCTTTTTTCAGAATTTTCATCTTTTTTGTTCTGTTTCCTGGCAAAATCATCGATCAGGTTCTCAATCATATTTTTCTTCATGTACACATCAAAGCTTAACAGTGAGACAAGTGAAAAAAACTGCAAAAAATCCCGCTGATCTTCGTCAGATACTTTATCAAAAGAATTGCCGGAAAGTTTGGCTTTATCCATGATATCTCTGGAAAGTCCTGAAATCTGGGATTTGCACATATTATAAACTTCTTTGTAAATATTATCCAGATCAGGGAAATGTTTTGCATCAAAAAAGTTTTCCGTCAGCGGTTCAAGCAGCTTTTGTATGTCTCCTATCGGAAGAAGTGATTTAAAGTAATAAATAAAAGCCAGTATATACAAGTGATCTTTAGAATACTTCTTTTTGACAGGTGCCGGAAGCAGGTTGTTTTTTGTGTAATTGTTTATCATGGTCTTGGTAAGGATCTTGTCTTCCTCATGGCGTTTGCTGTCGCTTAAATGCTCATCCATAAAAGTAGTGACCTGATCCATATACAGGCTGATATTCGGAACGTCCCCAGGCTTGATATAATTTAGCCGTGCAAGCCGTTTTAAAACATCGGCGACAAAGTTGGTATAATCATTATTCATATTTTTCCTGATTTCTGCGCTGCCTTTTGCGCATAATGCAAGGTTTGTGCGGCAACGCAGGCACAAACATGCCAAGGCTGCCGCATCAGGATAAATCATCGCAGTAAATATATCATCAGGGCAGTCTTTTATTATGTTTTCTTTCTCCTTTGGAGCCGGAAAACTGCTTTCCGGCTTATGGATTACATTATATAGTATTGAAAATCAGTTAGCAAGTATGCAGAAACTCAAAATACAAAATATTGAAACAGGCTTGACAGCAGGATAAAAATGTACTATTGTATTAAGTGAGTAATACAATAGCACAAAACGACAGGGAGGCGGTGAATAAGTTGGAATGGGTGTTTCAGGGAGATAAGCCGATCTACCTGCAGATCATGGAACAGATAAAGGCGCAGATGGCGGCTGGAGTTTTGAAGCCGGGCGATAAGCTTCCTGCGGTGCGTGAGTGGGCAGTTGAGGCAGGCGTAAACCCCAATACTATGCAAAAAGCACTCTCGGAGCTTGAACGGGAAGGATTATTGTATTCCGTGCGGACCTCAGGACGCTTTGTATCTGACAACCCCAGGCAGACGGAGGCGCTGCAGGATGTCTTGCTGCAGCAGTATATGCAGCAGTTCACAGAAAACATGATTAAAGTCGGCTGTTCGCCAAAGCAGGCAGCAGAAGCTTATGCTCGATATGTACAGTCAGTATTTACCGAAGACGAATGAGGTTATATTAAGATGAAAGAGGGAGATGCAGAATGGATATTTTGGTTGATTGCAAGCATGTAAAAAAGAGCTATGGAAAAAAAGAAGTCTTAAAGGATTTTGATCTGCAGCTTGGGAGGGGGCGGATCATTGGCCTGCTTGGGCCGAATGGCAGCGGTAAGACTACGCTGATTAAAATTTTAAGCGGAATTTTAAGCAGGAATGACGGCGAGATAACGATAGCAGGCCTTCCTGTTGGCATTGAGAGCAAAAAGATTGTTTCGTACCTTCCGGAACGTACATATTTTTCGCCTTCTATGCGCGTGCGCCAGACATTACAGTTTTTTGCCGATTTTTATGAAGATTTTAATATGGATAAGGCGCAGGATATGCTGTCCAGACTTAATATACAGCCTTCCTCAAAAATCAAAGAACTTTCAAAGGGAACAAGGGAAAAAGTGCAGCTTGTGCTGGTAATGAGCCGGGAAGCGCAGCTTTATCTGCTTGATGAGCCTATCGGGGGCGTTGATCCGGCGGCAAGGGATTATATTTTAAAAACGATTTTGACAGGATATAATGAAAACGCGAGCATATTGATATCCACGCATCTGATAAGCGATGTGGAAAAAGTGCTTGATGAAGTTGTCTTTATCAAAGACGGCAGAGTTGTGCTGCAGGAAGCCGCAGATGCAATACGGGAACAAAACGGAAAAAGTGTTGATGCATTATTCAGGGAGGTGTTTGCATGTTAAGGAAACTGCTCAAATATGAATTTCAGTCGCAATATGGCCTTTACGGCGGCATATATCTTTTTATGCTGCTGCTGTCAGCTGTAGCCGCAGCCATGGGCAAGCTGTGTGAAAAATGGCCGTCAAACCAGGTATTTAAGATAATTTTCGTGATTTCGCTCGTGATGGTTGTCATAGGCTGCATGGCGGTTTTTGTCATAACGACAGTCATGAGCATACTCCGCTACCGCAATAATCTGCTTAAAGATGAGGGGTACCTGATGCACACGCTTCCGGTTATGCCGGCAAGCCTGCATTTCTGCAAACTGGCAGCATCATTTGTATGGTATGCGGCAGATATGGCAATAGTAACTTTTATAATTATGCTGCTCAGCGGTGACTGGAAGCTTTCCTGGCTGTTTGAAATGGCGGATATTATAGGCTGCACAACGCCTATGGCCGTGCTGATTATCATTTATATAGCGCTCTCGGCACTGTCGTCTATGAGCATTTTCTATGCAGCCATGAATTTGGGGAGTCTGTCATATTCCAGCAAAGGCGTAATGTCGTTTGTAGCGTACCTTATTATTTATATGGTCAATGAGCTCATTGCGCTGGCAGGACTGGCGGTGTTTATAGTGATACAGTTCGGGACGGATTTCAGCGCGTTCCTGGAAATGAATGAGTCGGCATGGATAAATTCCGGCTATACCATGAACATTATGATAATGTCTGTTATTATCAGTATCATTTATCTGGTCGGATATAACGCCATATCTGTATATATTTTGAATAAAAAGCTGAACCTTGAGTAAGAACTTTAACTTTTTAGCGTTAAAACTATTTGGAGAGCAGGAGATACAGATGGCGAAGGAACAATTTGCGAGAACAGAGATGCTGCTTGGCAAGGAAGCAATGGATGCCCTTGCCGGCGCAAGAGTAGCGGTTTTTGGAGTCGGCGGCGTTGGCGGATATGCGGCTGAGGCTCTGGTGCGCAGCGGCGTTGGTGCGGTGGAGCTCATTGATAATGACCGCGTAAGCCTGACCAATCTGAACCGTCAGATTATTGCAGTCCGCAGCACGGTTGGGCAGTACAAGGTAGACGTCATGAAAAAGAGGCTTTTGGACATTAATCCCGATGCTGACATTTGCACATATAAATGTTTTTTTCTTCCGGAAAACAGCAGCCTTTTTGATTTTTCCAGATACAGCTATGTTGTGGATGCAGTGGATACAGTATCCGCCAAGATCGAGATAATTGTGAAGGCGCAGCAGGCAGGCGTGCCGGTTATCAGCAGCATGGGGGCGGGCAATAAGCTCGACCCTGCTGCGTTTGAAGTGGCGGATATATACAGTACATCTGTATGCCCATTGGCGAAGGTGATGCGCAGGGAACTGAAAAAAAGGAATATTAGTCAGCTGAAAGTTGTTTACTCAAAGGAAAAACCGATAAAGCCGGATATGGCCGATGATGCAGACGGCAG
>CANRBP010000096.1 GCA_947628875.1 uncultured Lachnospira sp. | reverse complement strand
ACATACGGACTTACCTTTCTTATATTTTTTTCCCAAGCTTTCATTATTTACCATCCTCTTTCAATCATATTTTCAGCACGATCTTTATCCCATGTGCGGTCGCGGAATACAGCGATGCAAAACGGCTTGTAGCAGACAGTTTCATACCTGGCATCTGAAAGGTAGGTATCCGCGCTGTACTCTGTTGTCGCGGCTCTCAGGTCGAGCGCTATATATTCCGTCTTTTCATCTGTGTATATGAGTTCATACAAAATATCATGGTCAGAGAGTGCTGCGCACAAAAATGTAGTTGCAGTCACCGAAGCTTCCTTCGGAATTAAGTCCAGCGCCTCGTCCATCTGCGCATAAACAGAACGCTCATAGGAGTCAGTCCAGCGCTTGACAACAGCCGTCTGACCCCACATGACAGTTACAAAAAACAGGCAGCTGGAAATGGCAAGCATTGGAAAAACGCGGCTTCGGAAACTGTCCTTGAGGTCGGCTGCATTCAGCAGCGCAACATACAGCAGCAGTGTTCCTGAACCAAACACATACTGGAAAAATATGCTGTGAAAATATTGGTAATCCGACATCAGGTTAAACATTATCAACGGTCCAAACAGGACAAAACGCTGCCATTTTTTCGTAAAGAACGGCATAAACAGAAGCGGTCCGAATACCTGGATTATAAACTTTATATTATCCTCCCTCATAATCTGCGTAACAAGGTAGGCTGGATTTGAAAAGATGCTTTTCACGATACCGAGCATATTGCCGTCCGATTCGTAAATCATATTATTAAACCGGCCTGTCATTGCCCCTTCGCCTATAGCTCCAAGAAGTCCGACTGCGAACATGAAATAGGCCAGAGACAGCATGAAAAGGAGCGCGCCTTTTTTGTACATTTTTCGTCCCAGCACCATATAAATGGCGACAAATGCCACATAAACCGCCGCATCTTCCTTAATGCCGAAAACAAACACAGCACTTGCCAGAATCCCCGGCAGGCTGTTTTTTTCAACAAAATACAGAAGCCACAGCAGAAAACACGGCAAAAAACAGTTCTCATGGATATCATAAAAACAGCCGCCGCTCATTACCGGATATGCTGAATAGCAGATAGCCGCCATCAGGCCTTCAAGCCGGGAAAGGCCTAATTTCCTGCATATCAGCGACAGCGGCACGAGTCCGGACGCTACGACTACAGCCTGCATGAACTGCAGTGTCGCAGGCGATGGAACCAAAGCATAAAACGGCAGCAGCAGCCAGAATACAGGCGATATATGCACGCACATATGCGAAAGCAGCATATCGCGTTCACTTGTCACATTCATGGTAAATGTTGTCTTCATATAATGGAACATCTGCGAAAACAGACCGCAGTCAAAATTCGGCGCAGAGTAGGTAAAATAGCGCAGAACCGTACATCCTCCTGTAAATATGACAAACAATACGCCTGCAGCGGCGATGCATGTGCGGTATATATGCACATTCATCTCCGTTACGGCAGTTCTGACGCCTTGAAAGACATATGCAGCCACCAATCCCATCAGGGCCGTAACCGCAATACAGAACCATATATTACGGTATACAGTGACAGACGCAACCGCATACGGTAATGTTAGCAAAAACAGAAATAAGCGCTCATACAATTCATTATCCAGCACTTCAAGCATCATATAAAGAAAGACAAAACAGACTGCAACCGCCGCAGCCATCCAGCCAAAACCTACATACCTCATTCCTGCCAGCGAAACAACGCTCTCAACGCCTCTGGATTCCAAATATATAAGCTTTAAAAAACTGACAAAGCACCACGCCATAATAAATCTTATGGCGCAGTGTTCCCATGTAATCCTGACAGTTATTTTCTTTATCACTGACAAAAAATTGTTCATATCACGCTCCTGCCGATCCTATATATTACGTATAAAATCGCCCAAAAATGTCAGGGCAGCTCCTGCATCCGACTGCTCGGAAGTACAGTTAGCAAAACTGAAATACGAAGCGTCTGTATCAAATGCATATTTTTTTACAAGCAGATCAATGATCCTGTCTTTGTAAGGAACCAGATGCCTGGCTACCGGGCCGCCCAGGACAATACTTGCATCACTCATAATATACAGGTTGTTGATTCCGGTTGTCAAATCATCCAGATATTTATCGAAAATCACGGCATACTGCTCATTTCCGCCCTTTAACTGGCAAAAAAACTCCTCAAGGGATACATCCAGATCCACAGACAGCTTTCTTGACGACACATATGCCTCAAAGCAGCCATTTTTTCCGCAAAGGCATTTGCAGCCGTTCGGGTGCAGCGTCATATGGCCAAACTCGCCATATCGGTTATTCCTGCCCGTCCTTATCTGCTCATTGTCAATATAGCAGCCGCCCACACCCGTATTCAGCATGATATATATCTTACCGTCCTGCGATGTACTGCAATAATTTTTTTCATCAGCAACAACTCCGCCGCCACCGGTCTTGCGGTCGTACCAGAACTCGGCATAGGCATTTGCTCTTGCATCATTCATTGCCCTGCATGGATATGGTATAAACCTGGTAATCCGCTCTATCGGATAATTGCGGACAGACATGGTCGGTGCAGACACAATCATCTCATTTGCAACGTCAAAAATGCCCGGTACAGTGATGCCTACGCCGCAAACGCTTGATTCCACGATATGATACCGTTTTATCACATCTGCAACAAACGCGGCAACCATTTTTCCATAGCTGTCATCTGTTGAAAAAGCTGTCGTGCTCTTGACAGAGCATACGATTTCTCCCTTCAGGTTGACGAGAGAAACGCGTATGCCGCTGTCGGAAATGTTTACGCTGACCGCATATCTTGCATCGCCGTTGACAGAAATAACCTGCGCCTTCCTGCCTCCCGTAGATTCAAAATTTCCCGAAAAAATTATCAGATCCTGACCTGTAAGCACTTTTAGGTTCTGATTGACAGTCGGAAGCGATAACTGCAAAACATCTGCTATTTCCTGCCTTGAAATTTTGTCCGCATAATGAATCAGCCTGAAAATACGGTTTTTATTCAGCCGTTTCACATCTGTGGTTGTAATCTTTTCGACCATTACCATTATTTTTATTCTCCAAATACTGCTTTATAATCCTTCTGGAATTTCTCAATGCCCGCATCAGTCAGCGGATGGTGGAGCATCTGCTCAATAACCTTGTACGGAACTGTTGCAATGTCAGCGCCTGCCAATGCGCAATCAGTAACATGTATAGGATTTCTCACGCTGGCGCAGATGATTTCCGTGTTTATATCATAATTGGAAAACATTTCTACAATGTCCTCTATCAGGCTTACGCCCGTCTGTGAAATGTCATCAAGCCTGCCCAAAAACGGCGATACATATGCTGCGCCTGCCCTGGCTGCGAGAAGCGCCTGATTTGCCGTAAATATCAGTGTCACATTGACCTTAATTCCCTCTTTTGAAAGCACATTTGTTGCCTTTAACCCTTCTGCGGTCATAGGAATCTTTACAACCATATTCGGATGAATTTTAGCGATCTCCCTGCCCTCGGCTATCATGCCCTCGGCATCTGTTGTAGTCGCCTTAACCTCGCCGCTTATCGGTCCGTCCACGATCTCTGTAATCTCTTTGATAACTTCATTAAAATCCCTGCCTTCTTTGGCAATCAATGACGGGTTTGTCGTAACGCCGCAGATAACGCCCATATCGTTTGCTTTCCTGATCTCATCTACATTTGCTGTATCAATAAAAAATTTCATTGTTCAATTCTCCTTTAATAAATTTATTTTTGAAATATGTTTAAGCAACGCATGCCTTCCTGTCCGGCCATCAATCGGTAATCTTATCAAATACCGGTTTGAGGGCAGGATATATCTGCTTAAACTGCTGATACTTCTCCTCATAGCGCGCAGCAATCGCCGGATCCGGCTCTACCGTCTCTATGACCTTGACGATCCTGGCGGCTGCCTCCTCAACACTGGCATACCTTCCTGTGCCGACTGAAGCCAGCATGGCCGCTCCAAGAGCAGGCCCCTCCTCTGTCTTTAACACCTGCACGCGAATGTTAAGCACATTGGCTATGATTTTGCGCCACAACGGGCTTTTTGCGCCGCCGCCGCAGATTTTCGTCTCATGCAGCGTTATCCCCAGGCTCCTTGCGACCTCAAACGAATCACGTATGGCAAAAGCAACGCCCTCAAGCACTGCCTGTGTCATATCTGCCCTTGACGTATCCATAGTCATTCCGGTAAATGTTGCGCGTGCCGCCGGATTATTGTGCGGCGATCTCTCACCCATAAGGTAAGGAAGATAAAACACATGGTTGCAGCCAAGTTTGTCGTCTGTTATGGCTTGCTGTTCGCCTGCATAGTCTCCCGTACCTATGATTCCGTCCATCCACCATTTATTGCAAGATGCCGCGCTGAGCATGCATCCCATCAAATGGTAATGGCCGTCAGCATGGTCAAAGGAATGCAGCGCATTGTTCGCATCAACGCCAAACTCCCGGCTTGATATGAAAATCGTTCCGCTCGTGCCCAGCGAGATATTGCACTGGCCATCTCCGACTGTTCCTGTTCCTACGGCTGCTGCCGCATTGTCGCCTGCTCCGGCGATAACACGGACTGATTCCGGCAGTCCCAGGTCTGCTGCCGCCTGGCCGGTCAATGTTCCCACGCACTCATAGCTCTCATAAACCTTTGCCATATAGCTTTCAGGTATGCCGCATATATCCAGCATTTCCTTTGACCAGCAGCGGTTCTTTACATCAAACATCAGCATGCCCGATGCATCTGATACATCTGTGCAGTGTACGCCCGTCAGCCTGTATGCCAGATAATCCTTTGGCAGCATAATCCTGCGTATCCTTGCAAAATTCTCAGGCTCGTTTTCCTTCATCCACAGCACCTTTGGAGCAGTAAATCCTGCAAAGGCGATGTTTGCCGTGCAGGCTGCAAGCTTTTCCCTGCCGACAGTTTCATTAAGATATGCGCACTCCTTTGTTGTCCTTCCGTCATTCCACAAAATAGCCGGACGGATTACTTCATCATTTTCATCAAGAACCACAAGTCCATGCATCTGGCCGCCAAAGCTCAATCCGGCCACCTGAGAGCTGTCCGTACCTTCAACAAGCTCACGGACGCCTGCGGCTGTCTGCGCATACCAGTCAGCCGGATCCTGCTCGGACCAGCCCGGTTTTGGAAAACTGAGCGGATATTCTTTTGAAACCGTGCGGACTACCTCGCCATCCTCCGACATCAGCAGCAGCTTGACAGCGGAAGTCCCTAAATCTATACCGATATAATACATAGCCTACCCCTCATCATGCAAACGGATTCTCTGTTTTGTAAAGGACGCCTGCCGGCTGGTTGTAACCGATATCCTCCACGCCCAGATACTTGAACACCTCAAATATTTCTTTGCCAAAATGCCCAAACGCTACTGCGCCGTGATGCGGAAAGTTATTCTCTATCAGCACATGCCTGTAAAAACGTCCCATCTGAGGAATGGCAAAGATGCCGATCGCGCCAAATGAACGTGTTGCCACAGGAAGCACCTCACCCTGCGCTATATATGCCTTCAGCTGTGCATCAGCCGTGCTCTGCAAACGGAAAAATGTAATATGCCCAGGCATGATATCGCCCTCGAGCGTGCCGTTTGTCACCTCTTCCGGCAGTGAACGCGCCATTATCATCTGATTCTTCATTTCACAGAATGACAGCTTGCCGGAAGCCGTGTTGCCGCAATGGAAACCCATAAACGTATCTTTTTGCGTATATGCATATTTCCCAATATCGCTGCGGTAGATATCCGCCGGAACAGTGTTGTTTATATCAAGCAGCGTCACTGTATCCTGGCTCACCACAGTGCCGATAAACTCACTCAGCGCGCCGTAGATATCGACCTCGCAGGAAACAGGGATTCCCATCGCTGTCAGCCTTGAATTTACATAGCATGGCACAAACCCGAACTGCGTCTGGAAAGCCGGCCAGCACTTGCCTGCAATGGCTACATACTTTCTCGACCCCTTATGCCCCTCGATCCAGTCAAGCAGCGTCAGTTCATACTGCGCCAGCTTGGAGAGTATCTCCGGTTTCTTATTGCCTGCGCCAAGCTCTTCCTCCATCTGCCTTACAACATCAGGTATCCTGGAATCTCCGGCATGTTTATTGAATGCTTCAAATAAATCAAGCTCGGAATTTTCCTCTATCTCCACGCCCAGATTGTAAAGCTGCTTGATCGGCGCATTGCATGCAAGGAAATTCAGCGGACGCGGGCCGAAGCTGATAATCTTTAAATTGTCCAATGCATAGACTGCGCGTGCAACCGGCAGAAATTCATGAATCATGTCTGCGCACTCCTCAGCCGTGCCGACCGGGTATTCCGGAATATACGCCCTGACATTGCGCAATTTTAAATTGTAGCTGGCGTTGAGCATGCCGCAGTAGGCATCGCCCCTGCCCTGTATCAGGCCGCCGTTCTCTGATGTTTCCTCAGCTGCCGCCACAAACATCTTTGGCCCGTTAAAATACTTTGCAAGCAGAGTTTCCGCGATCTCTGGGCCGAAATTGCCCAGATATACGCACAGCGCATTACAGCCTGCCTTCTGAACATCATCGAGCGCCTGCTGCATATGTATCTCGCTCTCTACGATGCAGACAGGGCATTCATAAATGTCATCAGCGCCATACTTTTCCGTATACGCCTTTACAAGGTTCTGCCTCCTTGTTACGGAAAGCGATTCCGGAAAGCAATCCCTGCTGACTGCTACAATTCCTACTTTGATTTTTGGCATATTATCCATTACGATCTCCATTTCTGCGCTGCCTGTTGTTTTATGATGACAATTTGCGCCCGGCAGCACTCAGGCACAAACCGCTGTATGAAAAACCATTTCAAGCGCTATAACTGTAAATCAAACGGCAAAGCGGCCGTTTCCGCTTCATTGCGCGGCTGGGTCTTCTGTCAAACGGAAATATTTTCTCCCATGAGGCCGTTAAACGCCCCTTCAATTCCTGCCTGCTCATGAGCGATCAGCCATTTGTTTGATGCCGCC
>CANRBP010000095.1 GCA_947628875.1 uncultured Lachnospira sp. | reverse complement strand
GTAAGACACCTCAACCCATGGCTTTCCGGCATATGCAGCGATACGCAGTTCAAAATCAATCTTCTTTTTGCCGCCGTCTCCGCAAAGGTTAGAACCCTTTGCCGCCAAAACCGCACATACCGGCCCTGTTTCAACGGCCTTCCATTCACCAATGCTGCATGAATACCGGCAGCCGTCTCCGTCTTTAAGATACGGTCCCTCGAACTGTTTTTCAGTATATATGCGGTTTCCGTCATCTACCATTTCAAAAATATGGCTGCTGTTATTTTTCACTGCAAATTTCAGTACGCCGCAATCAGCAAAATAACCTGTATCTGTTTTTTCAACAGCCACGCCTGCCTGGACTGCTGCACCGGAAGAACTGACATCAAGCGCCAGCACGGCTTTCTGATTGGCTGGCAGGTCTGCCAGAAAACGCACAAAAAGGTAACGGACCGAACCGTCCTTATGCCTGGAAGTCACCTTGGCCTGCGTAAGCATCTGCTTTCCATCCTGCACAACTCCAACATGCCCGGCATCAGCCAGCTCGCCCTGAGCAAACGGTACTGCTATGCTGCACGGTTCGCCAAGCCGCGGATAGCGGTATAATTTGTCAAAATATAAGTTAATCATCACAACCTCACAGTCTGCCGCAAACAGCGGCGTTATAACCTGTTTCCCAAAACTATATTTATCATATCATTATTTCTTTTTTGATTCTACTGAAAGTGCTTATTTCATAACAAATTATACTGAAAAATTGGCATGTCAGCCTTGCCAACAGACAGGATTTTTTATATAATCAAAAAAAATTTATATGGAGATTATGATGAATTATGCTGAAATAAAATATTATGATATCGCCAACGGTCCCGGCGTCCGCACTTCACTGTTTGTCAGCGGCTGCACGCACCGCTGCAGGGGGTGCTTTAACGAAGTCGCCTGGGATTTCGATTACGGACAGCCTTTTACGCAGGAAACTATAAAAGCCATATTGGATTCTCTCTCTCCTGACTATATTGCCGGATTAACGCTGCTCGGCGGCGAGCCGTTTGAATATGCCAACCAAAAGGGATTATTGCCGCTGCTTAATGCAGTCCGCGCCGCTTACCCCCAAAAAGATATATGGTGCTTTACAGGATACCTGTTCGACAAAGACATCCGCGACAATATGTGCAAAAAATGGCCGGAAAGCATGGAAATGCTCTCACTTATCGATGTGCTTGTTGATGGAGAATTTATAGAAAGCCAAAAAGAACTCGGACTGCATTTTAAAGGTTCTGCGAACCAGCGCACCATACTGGTACGCCCATCTCTTGAGAGCGGCGATATTGTCCTGCTCTATTAATATAACGCGTAAATTAATTTATGCGCAGAAATGAGGAACATATGAAACAGATTGTAAAAATTCAAAAATTAAGCGAACTTGCCGTCATACCGGCTTACCAAACCGCACATTCCGCAGGCGCGGATCTTTATGCAGCGCTGGAATCGCCTGTTATTATCCCTCCCGGACAGACCTGTTTTATTCCAACAGGACTTGCCATGGAAATACCGGAGGGACTTGTCGGCCTCATATACGCCCGCAGCGGACTTGCCTGCAAAAAGGGGATCGCACCGGCCAATAAGGTTGGAGTCATCGACCCGGATTACCGCGGAGAAATACTCATAGCGCTCCATAACCATTCCATGCAGGACAGTGTCGAGATACAGCCAGGCGAGCGCGTAGCCCAGTTTGTGCTGACTCCTTATATCACTGCTGATTTTGAAGAATCAGGCGAACTCTGCGCATCAGAGCGCGGCGCCGGGGGGTTTGGATCTACGGGAAACATATAAAAGCCTGTAAAAACAATCGCTTAAATTTAACAGATATGCGCAGCATAAGCTAAAAATAAAGAGAGGCTTCAAACCTAACCTCTCTTTATAAGCATTATCATTATTCCGCATTTATTTATATGCTATTATTTGTATACGGCATTTTCAAGTACAAGCGACTGCGCTTTTTCAATAAGCATTCCCTTTACGATCGTATCTTTGTCATAGCGCTCTGTGAATGTATCCTTATTCGTAAAACCCTGCGACTTTGCAAACTGTTCCAGTTCTTCCTTATACTGATACTCCGTGATATGCAGATCCTCCTCCTCGATTATAGCCTGCAATATCAGGCTTTGCGCTACATTCTGCTTCACGTAGTCATCAAAAGAGATTCCAAACTGTGTCTGGCAGTACTGCTCTGTCGTCATGTTCATCATAATGGCAAAATAGTCAATATATTCCTGAAGTTCTTCCCGTTTCTGCTGCGTATATTCTTCCGGATAATCCACAACTTTACATGTATCCTGGAGCTGCGACAATACCTTTGACAGCTTTTCTTCATGTATCTGTTCGTCAATCGTTTCCTGAAGCGATGCTTTGATTGCGGATTTGTAGGCCTCCAGCGAATCATACGACAAATATTCCTGCACATAAGCGTCTGTTATCATAGGCACGATCGGCTGGTTAACAGACTTCATAGTTATCTCATAAACTATTCTGTTTCCGGCATACGTATCATCGCTGAAATTTTCCGGGATCTGCAGCGTGATTATTTTAAAATCGCCGGCTTTCATTCCATAAAGCTCATCAATAAATCCGTCAAGCACAAATGTGTCAGTTCCCAGGATTATCTCATAATCCGTATTGCTGAATCCGCTGACAGCCGTTCCGCCAACGGAACCTGTAAAATCAACAACTACCTTGTCTCCCTCCTGTGCTTCCCGGCTGACTTCCGAGTACTCTGTATTGATATCCAAATCGCTCATCATGCGCTTTTCTATCAATTCATCCTCGATAGCCTGCTCGTCTATTTCCGCCTCAAGTCCCTTATATTGCCCAAGTTCAACATAATCCTTAGGGTCATATCCGTAATCTACTTTTATTCTTGTGTTGCAGGCCGTCACAGACAAGGTCGCAAATAACACTGCAGCAGTTGCTGCTGCCCTGGCAAATATATTACTTTTCATCTTGATCTCCATTTCAAAGAGTCCGGCATCCCCGTTTATTTGGTGTTCCTCCTGCTTTTATACCATATTCTGCCCTGCATGCATAGTAGTATCAGGACAATTTCACATTATTTTCACAAAAAAAACAGGACTGCCGCAAAAACGGCGCACGCACAGGCCTTGTCCCAAAAAACCTGCCGGTGCGCGCTTCTGTTCTGCGGCAATCCAGTCACCACCCTGCTGATATAGAGCAGGCGCCTGTTAAGCAACCTTTGATTTTGCCAGCTCTGCAAGCTTTGCAAAACCCTCTGCATCATTAATTGCCATCTCTGACAATACTTTCCTGTTAAGATCAACATTTGCGAGCTTCAAGCCATGCATAAATTTGCTGTATGACAGCCCGTTCATCCTTGCAGCTGCATTGATTCTGGCGATCCACAGTTTTCTGAAATCTCTTTTCTTCTGCTTCCTGCCGCGATATGAATCTGTCATTGCACGCATTACAGACTGCTTTGCAACTCTGTACTGCTTTGACCTTGAACCTCTGTAACCCTTTGCGAGCTTTAATATTTTATTATGCTTTCTTTTTGCGTTCATGCCGCCTTTAATTCTTGCCATTTTAATCCTCATTTCTGCGCTGCTTTTTCGCGCATGAATACAGCTTTGTGCCAAGCAGCGCCCAGGCACAAAGTACTGTGTAAAAAATCATACGCACCATCAAACACTGATTACGCCAAACATTTTCCCTGATCAGAGATATGGCATAATCTTTTTCATCACCTTTACATTTGACGCATCTGTAATAGTTGCCTTCCTGAGATTTCTCTTTCTCTTTGCTGTCTTCTTTGTCAGGATATGGCTCTTGTAAGCCTTCATTCTCTTTAATTTTCCTGTACCAGTTGCTTTAAAACGCTTTGCAGCAGCCTTTTTTGTCTTTACTTTTGGCATAATAATCCTCCTATACTAATTGCTGTATCACAGTGTAATTTATTTTAACGTTTTTCAGTTAAAAACATCATCATGCTCCTGCCTTCCAGCTTAGGAGCTTTTTCCATCACGGCAATATCCGAAAGCTTCTCGGCAAAATCCGAAAGGATATGCTTAGTGCTGTCAATATGCGCCATCTCCCTGCCCCTGAACCGGAGCGTAACTTTTACTTTATTGCCTTTTTCAATAAATTTCCTTGCCGCATTGCACTTCGTATTCAGGTCGTTGTCATCAATATTTGGCGAAAGCCTGACTTCCTTTATCTCTACAGTCTTTTGCTTCTTCTTCGCCTCTTTTTCTTTTCGTGCCTGCTCGTACCGGTATTTTCCATAATCGATCAGTTTGCATACCGGCGGATTTGCGGACGGCGCTATCTTAACCAAGTCAACATTAGCCTCCCTGGCCAGTTTCATGGCTTCCTTGGAGGACATCACGCCAAGCTGCTGCCCATCTTCTCCAATAACACGAACTTCCTTATCCCGAACCTGTTCGTTAATCATTAATTCGCTAATAGTAGTGCACCTCCATAATCAGCATAAACAGGGTCTTGCCCCAATAAAAAAAGTGGATAGCCAGACTATCCACATACTTCTGCCACTAACATAAAACATGCTAATATAGAACGTATTAACCCGAGACGCCCTTGCGCTGAGGTGAGAGTGGATACTCTGCTTTGCTTTACAACTTCTGTATAATACCATGTTTATGAAAATGTGTCAACAGCTTTATTGCTTTAATTTCCGCTTTTTTCATACAGGTCTGCGTATTTTTCAAGATATCCCCTTATATCAAGATGCTGCGGACATACGCGTTCGCATTTTCCGCAATGCAGGCAGTCCATTGCCTTGCCGTGTTCCATGGAATGGCGCTCATAGTACATCTGAGTCTTTTTGCCGGTGATCCCATACAGGTTATATAAACCGAAATAAGCCGGAATATTTATATTCTTCGGGCATTCCTCCATGCAATAGCCGCACGCCGTACACTCTATAGCAGTACTGCTATTCACTATCGCCGCAACATTCTTTAAAAGCGCCTGTTCTTTTTCATCAAGCGGTTTAAAATCACGCATGGCTGCCGTGTTCTCTTTAAGCTGCTCATAGGCGCTCATGCCGCTCAGCACCATAAATACATTATCCAGAGAAGCTGCATATCGAATCGCGAAGGCAGCCGGCGAAGCTTCTTCCCCCGCGCCTTCCTTAAACGCCTGCATCGCTTTCTCAGGCAGCCTGGCAAGCAGGCCTCCTTTGACCGGTTCCATCACGGCAACCGGCTTGTGATGCTTGCAGGCCACTTCATAACATGCACCGGACTGGATAACTATACTGTCCCAGTCAAGATAATTTATCTGCAGCTGTACAAAATCCACTTCCGGATGCTCCGTCAAGATCCTGTCCAGCAGCTGTGCGTCATCATGATAGGAAAAACCTGTTTTTTTGACGCACCCCTGCTCCTTCATTTTTTGAATGAACTCAAATCCGCCGTATTTAACAGTATTTATGTACCTTTCCTTCCCCATATTGTGGAGCAGGTAATAATCAAAATCCGCAACGCCGCACCGGCTTATCTGTTCATCAAAATAACGCTTATAATCATCAGCAGACTTTACGCGCAAAATCGGCATCTTATCCGCCAGAACATAACTGCCGCGAGGATATCGTTCCACCAGGCAGCGGCGTACAGCCTCCTCCGAATGCTCACCATGATACGGATATGCTGTATCAAAATAGGTAAACCCCTGTTCCAGGAAAAGATCTGCCATCATGCACATCTGCTCATAATCTATGCTGGTCACATCTGATGAATCCAGCAGCGGAAGCCGCATTGTTCCAAACCCCAGTTTTTTCATATTTTTTGACCTCATAACTTAAACATGCTATAAACGCCTTACCTCTTAATATGCGTTGCGGCTGCCAAATCTACCACTTGCACATCACCGCTTTAAACCGCCTGACATTTTCCTCTATGTCGCCTTCAAAAATTGCAGAGCCTGCTACGATAACATTTGCTCCAGCTTCAAGAATGCTCGAAAGGTTTTCCATAGTAACGCCGCCGTCAACTTCTATGTCAAAAGAAAGCTTTTTCTCATTCCTGCACTTTCTTACCTCTTTAATCCTGTCCAGGGCTTCCGCTGTAAACTTCTGGCCTCCAAAACCCGGATTTACGCTCATTACCATCACCATGTCAACCTTATCCATATATGGTTCTATTGCAGATACCGGCGTGTCAGGGTTCAGCGTGATGCCTGCACGTATCCCGTACTTTCTGATTTCATTTATCGTACCAATAACGTCAGCACAGGCCTCAACATGGAAAGTAATAATATCTGCGCCTGCCTCCACAAAGTCCCCTATATAACGGACAGGATCATTAATCATCAAATGCACATCAAATACTTTGCTGGTTGACTTCCGGATCGAACTGATTACTGGTACTCCAAATGATATATTGTGAACGAACTGGCCGTCCATCACATCTAAATGAATGTATTCCACATTGGCCGCATCCAGCGCGGCAACTTCTTTTCCCAGTATATTAAAATCCGCCGATAAAATAGATGGCGCTAAATAATTCATAATCTGTTTTCTCCATTATTAATATTTTTTGTATGCTTTCAGTTCCTGGTAGAAATTCAAATAGTGCCTGTAGCGCCTGCTGTCGATCCAGCCATTCTGTACCGCCTCTTTTACTGCACAATCCGGCTCATCTACATGCACGCATCCCTTAAACCTGCATTTTCCCTCATATTTCTGAAATTCAGTAAAACAGAATCTCAGCTCTTCCTTTTCCAGTCCCGGCAGATCAAGAGAAGTAAAACCCGGCGTGTCACAAATGTATGTTGAATCATACAGGTGGAAAATTTCCGAATGCCTTGTCGTGTGCTTTCCCCTGCCGATCCTGCTGATATCCGCAGTTTCCATTCCTGCCTCAGGTTTAAGCAGATTGGTCATTGAAGACTTTCCCACTCCTGACGGTCCTGCAAGTATTGATGTTTTGCCGTCTAAAACTTCATGCATTGCATCAATCCCTGACCGGCTGTACGTACTTGTAAAAATAACGCGGCAGCCGCAGTTCTCATACATGCGCCTGAGCATATCTGTTTTTTCCT
>CANRBP010000094.1 GCA_947628875.1 uncultured Lachnospira sp. | reverse complement strand
TATCAGAAACCTCCCTGACCGGCAGGATCCGCGTGTTTTTCAGCCATTCCGCCCTCGGAGGCAGCGCCGCCTCATCCATGCCATAAAGCACCGTAAATATTCTTATCTGGCCGCTGTCATGCAGCTTTTCCAGAAGATCAAGTTCAACCAAAACAGTGACGTCCGAAAACAGCGTTTCCGTCACCACAACTGCCGCATAATGCTGTTTTTTCAGTTCGGCGCGCACCTGGTACACATCGCTCTCATGCACTTCAACCAGCCGGCTCGTCTCACTGGAATGGCCGCTGGCCAGGCTGACACCCAGTCCGTCCAGCCGGCACTCCAATGACTGTATGGCAGCTCCTGCATTCCCATCTTCCTGCATATAACTGTAACACAAATACATCTTTTTACATCCTCCTCATCAAGAATGATTTATTTATAACATAAGCCATTCCTGCAATACGGAGAGTGTCACAAAATGCAGAAAATCCGACATGGATTTACAGATATGCTGCTGTCACAAATTTTACAACATCCAGCATACCCCAGCCCTGCTGGTTGTCTGGAACATTTATCTTTTTACAGCAGCGGCGCATTCTGAGCTTGACCTGCTTCGGCGTCAGCTCCGGCTGTTCGCCCAGCAGCCGCGCAACGGCTCCGGAAACGATAGGAGCAGCCATAGACGTCCCGCTTTTCATAGAATATGCGTTGTTATGGTTGCTGCATGCAATAATATTTGCCCCTGTAACAACTACCTCCGGTTTGACGACACATTCCTTTGTCGGCCCCCTGCCTGAAAAATACCGCACGCTGCTGTGGCTTTTTCCCGGATAGGTAGAATCGTCAAATGCGCCGACTGTAATAATTTTTTTGCTGCTGCCCGGCGCAGTAACGCTGCTGCGATGCGGGCCGCTGTTGCCTGCTGCGGCCACGACTACCATTCCGGATTCCCACAGCCTTTCCACAGCTTCAATCAGCTTATATTCGTTATCTTTTTCTTTCTGCCCCGTTGTGCCAAACGAAATATTGACGACCCTGATATTATACCATTCCTGATGCGCGCGTACCCAGTCAAGTCCCTTGACAACCGTTTCAATCCGCCCATTTCCTGCATTGTCCAGCACTTTTACGCCTACCAGAGCCGCCTGTGGCGCAACTCCCTTGTATCTTCCATCTGAGGCTTCGCCGCTGCCTGCAATAATCCCAGACACATGCGTACCGTGACCGCTGTCGTCATACGGCTGCCGCCGCCCGTTCACATAGTCAACAAACGCGGCGATTCTGCCACCAAAATCTCTGTGGTAAAAAATCCCTGTGTCAATCACCGCTACACCTATCCGCATATTCCTCCCCTTACTTGCTAAACCGTTTGATTTTTGCCATGTAATCCCTTATAATAATTTATCATATGATGCCGTGGCCAAAATGGAACATCGGCAGAATGATGCATATGTTTTTTTCGCAATGCATGACATTTTGGCCTTAACATCATCTTATGCCGATATTGCAGAAATGTGCAGATCCGTATAAAACAGCCGCCGCTGTGCGGCAGAATGGAGTTATTTATGGAAAATAAAAGAATTGTTGTTGCACTGGGCAGAAATGCATTTGGCGAGACCTTCCCGGAGCAGCAGGCAAATGTAAAAAAAGCTGCGGTTGCGATAGCCGACCTGGTAGAAGACAAATATCAGATTGTTATTACTCACAGCAATGGTCCGCAGATTGGCATGATACAGACTGCCATGACCGAATTTGCCCGGCTTGACCCAGATGACAGAACCGTTGCGCCTATGTCAGTCTGCGGCGCGATGAGCGAAGGCTACATTGGCTATGACCTGCAGAATGCTATCCGTGAAGAACTGCTGAACCGCGGCATTTACCGTACCGTCTCGACCATTATCACGCAGGTGCGCGTAGATCCGTTTGACATTGCTTTCAGCGAACCTTCCAAGATTATCGGACGCGCCATGACGCAAGAAGATGCAATGGCAGAAGAAGAAAAGGGAAATTATGTGATTGAGGAGGAGCCTGGCAAATTCCGCAGGATTATTGCCTCCCCTATGCCAATTGACATTTATGAGATCGATGCCGTGCGCGCGCTCCTTGATGCAGACCAGATCGTGATCGCCGGAGGCGGCGGCGGCATACCAGTATTGCAGCAGGGAAGCCGCCTGAAAGGCGCAAGCGCTATTATTGAGAAGGACTACACGGCGGCCAAGCTTGCCGACCTGGTCGGCGCAAGCACGCTTTTGTTCCTCACAGCTTACGACCAGCTTACAATTGAAAAAGGGACGCCTAATGAAAAGGCGTTTTCTGCTGTGTCAGCGTCTGATCTTCATGAGTACATAAAAGCCGGCCATTTCCCGGCCAAAACTACCTATCCGAAAGTGGACGCATCCATACGCTTCGTAACAGCAGAACCCGGACGCAAGGCCGTTATTTCCAACCTTGACAAGGCAAAATTAAGCCTGAACGGAAAGAGCGGCACAACGATCACCGCCTGACTTTTAACAGCCTGCCGTATCTGCCTATGCCCAGTTTATCAGGATAAAGGCAGGTACGGCAGGCTATTTTATGATATGACGCTCAATAGAAATGTTTCAGCCACCGGAAATGTTTCCGCCTGCTCAGACTGCTGGCCAAAAACGCCGCTCCGCAGCTGGCCGCACATACAAACAGGAATTTTCCCAATGCTATGTCAAGATTCAAGCCTGTCCGTGACTTTATAAGCCGGATTGCCAGGTTCATGCAGGTACGCACAAAAATATGCACATAATATATCAGCATGCCGCCGACTCTCAGTTCATAATATACCGGCGAATCTCTGAGTTCTATATGCGAAAGAACATAGAAAAGGAAAAAAGATGCAGGCGCCAGCGCGAGAAAGTAATCCTGTGCAAGATACCAGCCAAAATGTCCGGCCGTAAAAACTTCTGCAAATGACAGCAGCATGCTTGCAGCAAACGCCAGCACTGCCGTGCGCATCCGCATTATTACCGGCCTGCACGCAAACATTAACCCAATCCCCATAAACAGTATGCCCTCGCAAAATCCGTTCCTGGTTGTCACAAACACGCATTGCAGGAATTTTAAGATTCCCCACAGAAACGGTATCTGTCTGGCCGGCTCAATCAGCACAAAAAAATCCTGCCCAAGCAGGCCTGCAAGATACAATATAATGCCAGCCAGCAGGATATTTGATAATTTCATTTTTTTCTTTATCAGAAACAACAGCGACAGCGCAGCAATTATGCTTGCCTGCAAATACCACAGATGCCTGTATCCGCAGAACAAAAAACCTCTCACGATAACGGCAGCGCCCGTCCAGAAGCTATAATGCTCCATACAAAACGTACTGTAAATATTTTCCGGCAGGTAAACCGCATACCAGATAATATACAGCTTAAAAAGCCGCCAGCAGTAAGCCGAAACCACAGAGCTGTCAAATTCCTCATAACCGCTCTTTCTAAAAAGAAAATACCCGGAGGCTATAAAGTAAAACGGTACCGCAAGCCTGGCCGCTACAAATACAAGCGCCTCATTGGCAGCCGGGCTTATATCTGAAAGCGGCGGCACATGTATGGCAATAATCAAAAATGCGCACACAAATTTTGCCAGATCCAGGCAGTTATATGATTTTTTTGCCCTGCCTTCGTCAGAGGAAAGCGCAGTATTATTTACGGCAATAAAGCCTGTATTTTTTCCCATCTAAATACCGTCCTTTGTACAGCGCTTACCTGTTATCCACCTGTTCCGGATACATATCATGATGTTCCAGCCTGTTCCATGCCATCTGCTCCCATTTCGTGCCTGCCATGCCGTAATTGCAGTACGGATCAATGGAAATGCCGCCTCTTGGCATAAACTTTCCCCAGACTTCGATATATTTAGGATCCATCAGGCGTATCAAGTCTTTCATAATAATATTAACGCAGTCCTCATGGAAATCTCCATGATTCCTGAAACTGAACAGATACAGTTTCAATGATTTGCTCTCCACCATCAGCATATTCGGAATATATGAAATATAAATAGATGCAAAATCAGGCTGGCCTGTAATCGGACAGAGGCTTGTAAATTCCGGACAGTTGAATTTTACAAAGTAATCATTTTCCTGATGTTTGTTTGGAAATGCCTCTAAAATATCAGGGTCATAACTGCCTGCATACTGTACATGCTGATTGCCAAGCAGCGTTATGCCGCCCTTTTCCTGGTCGTTTCTTCCATTCATAAGATGAATATCCTCCTGCGTCCTATAAATCAAACTTTCCCCTTCATCAGCGGATCCTGCACGCCATTTGCCTGAAAGGCCGCTATTCTGTCACGGCATGTTCCGCAAATGCCGCACGGCTCATCTCCGCCCTCATAACAGCTCCATGTAAGCTCATACGGAACTCCAAGTTCAAGTCCCATGCGGACAACATCAGCCTTTGTCAAATCTACAAACGGCGCCTCAACATGCAGCTGGTTTCCGCTTCCAATATATACGGCATCGCCGATAGCCTTATTAAACTGGCTGCTGCAGTCCGGATATGCATTGCCTGCCGCATCATCGCTGTGCGCTCCGTAATAAATCACGCTGCAGCCGTTTGAGAGAGCAATGCTCGCTGCGGCTGACAAAAACAATCCATTCCTGAACGGCACATACGTTGCGACCGGAGCGCCGCCAGTCTTGCCAAGCTGCTCAGCATATGCCTCCTTCGGCACCTCGCCATTTGACTGTTTCAGCAGAACGCAGTCTGAATCGGAAAATATCCTTGCAAGATCCAGCGTTTTTAACACAACGCAATAATAATCAGCGATATTCTTTGCCGCCTGTATCTCCCTGTCATGTTTCTGCCCATAATATACGGAAAGCGCAAGCACCTCCCCGGCGCCATATTTTTTAACTGCCATCGCCAGACAGGTTGTGCTGTCAACTCCTCCGCTAAATAAAACTAATGCTTTCATTATGTAACCTCGCCTCTAAAAAATCAGTTTCCTCAGTTCCGGATCCGTCCTGAATGCACCCATAAATGTTGTTGTAGTCGTCATTGCCGATGCGTTCCGGATACCTCGCGCCGTCATACAGCTATGTGCGCCGCATATCATGACGCCGACATCAGGAGAACCCGCCGCCTCTGAGATTATTTCCGCAATATCCCTGCCAAGGCGCTCCTGTAATTGAAGCCTCTTTGATGCCATATCGCAAATGCGCGCGATTTTGCTGAGTCCCAGCACCCTCCCTTTCGGGATATAGGCAACATTTACATGCATGTCATACATAAGCGCCATATGATGCTCGCAATAGCTGAAAACCGTTATATCCTTCATAACAACTGCGGTTTCTGCCGTTTGTGCGGTGTATGCCGCATCTGCGGTTTTTGCCGCTTTTGCGGTTTCTGCCGCGTCTGCAGTTTCTGCCGCGTTCAGACTGCCATCTTCAAATGTTTTTCCAAACATTTCCGCAATTTCATGATTGCTGAGGGCGATTCCTGCAAAGACTTCCTCGCACATGCGCGCGACACGCTGAGGAGTCTCACGCAAGCCTTCTCGCTCCGGATCTTCGCCGATAGCTTTAAGTATTTCCTTTACATGATATTCTATCGCATTCTTGTCCATTATGAACCTCCAATCATACACCTCGAGCCGCCGGATCCCAGATATATTTGTGCAGCTGCAGCTGCAGCCTGACCTGATTCAGCCTGCGCTTTTTCATAAATTCAACAATTTTTTCAGGCGCTATACTGCCGAACACAGGACTGAAATAAAGGCTGCAACGTCCGCTCAGCTCATATTGCCCGATTATTTCCGCCGCACGCTCCATATCCTGCACGCTGCCCACAACAAATTTTACCGTGTCCTCACGAAGCAGGCACGAAAAATTTTCCATATTCATAGCGCTTTCCATTCCGCTTGACGGCAGCTTGTAATCCATTGTAAAAACAGGCCTGTACGCCTGACCGGCCAGTTTTTTCAGTTCAATGCTCCCGTTTGTTTCTATTTCAACACGCTTTCCATGTGACATGAGCGATGCGATAAGCGGATATATTTCTTCCTGCATCAGCGGCTCTCCGCCTGTGAGCGTTACATTTGTGATGCCCGTATCCAGCACATATTCCGTAAGCTGCTCAACAGTCATAATTTCAGCCGGGCAGCCATCATTATTTGCCCATTTTGTATCGCAATATGAGCAGTTCAGGTTGCATCCCCTGAAACGTATGAAAACAGCCAGCTCTCCGGCATGTGTACCTTCTCCGTTGATGCTCGTAAATTTTTCTGCAACTTCGTAAGTCTTCATATTCCCTCGCATTCTGCCGCAAATGACAGCGCCTTAAACTTAAATATCTCCATTGGCTGTCTCTGTTTTTTCATAAACTGCACAATTCTGAGGCGTTTCATATACAGCAACGGATTTTAACGGCAGGCCTTCGGCCGACAGTATTTCATAAAAATGCTTTGCGAAATTTTCGGCGGTAGGCCTAAATAAAACCTCAATCATATAAAAACCGTCACGTTTTAGTGCTGCCTCTGTGTCAGCCTGCAGCGTACCTTTTTCATAGATAAGCGCATGGTCATAACTGTCCGCAAGCGCCATAACAGCTGCCTTGGCGTCTCCAAAATCGATCAGCATCCCTCTTTTGGCGCCGTCCGTCTCAAGCTGCTCTCCGCAAAGGATAACTTCAATGTTCCATCTGTGGCCATGGATATTTGCACATTTGCCGTCATAACCGGCAAGAAAATGAGCGCTGTCAAAGGCTGCTGATGTCTTTAAAAAATACATGTACCCTCCCTATACAAAAACACGCCTGCTTGCGCAGACGCATCATTAAACATATCCTAAATAAACGGATATATCAACTCTTTCCTGATTAAGAGAATAAAACAGCCATAACAGAATCAGTTATGACTGTCTTTATAACAGGGGTGGAGAGAATCGAACTCCCACCAAAGGTTTTGGAGACCCCTATCATACCACTTCACCACACCCCTATATAAGGCTTTGAAAAGCTTTCATATGATACCGCTTACTCATGCCTCTGTTTTTAAAACCGAACCCTCAAAACTGCACATTGAGCATACCATATATCTGGCTGGATTTCCAGCCTTTATTTCCCTATACCTGAACATTTTTCCACCACGGCTTATTTCCGGCCAAACCCTCGGCCTATTAGTACCGGTCAGCTCCGTGCGTCGCCGCACTTC
>CANRBP010000093.1 GCA_947628875.1 uncultured Lachnospira sp. | reverse complement strand
GGATATGAACAATGCCCGGAGGGCGGCGAGAGATGTTTCCGCTGTTATGCGCTCCGGCTGGAAAAGACGGCGGAGCTGGCAGCTACGATGGGATTTGACTATTTTACTACAACTCTTACAATCAGTCCGCTCAAAAAAAGCGCAAAGCTGAATGAAATAGGACTGGAAATGTCCCAGAAGTATGGAGTTTTGTATTTGCTGTCCGATTTTAAGAAGAAAAATGGTTATAAGCGCTCGGTCGAACTTTCGGCGGAATATGGACTGTACCGCCAGAATTACTGCGGATGTGTATATTCGGCGGCACAAGCCGCCAAAACATGAATACAGCCAAAGCTTGATAGTTTGAAACACGCAAAAATAAGAAAACAGATATACAGGAGGCATTATGGGACAGAATGTAAACAGCAAAATGTTTAAGAGCAGCCAGCAAAAGAAAAATGTTAATCCGATTATTCCGCTGGTATTTGTTGTGGTGCTTGCTTTGATTTTAATCGCGCTGCAGTATTTTATAATGGATTTTAATGCGGAGCTGATGTCAGAACCGCAGCAGACTGAGCAGAATACGGAACAGCAGGCTGAATAATGCATATAAAATAAAACGGAACCTGATCCGCCATTGATAAAGAGTATGTAAGTGTGGTATACTGGATTCCAGTATATGGCGTCAGAGGCCAGCAGTATGAGCTGCGGATGGAGGTAAAAATGGCAAAGAAAAAAATAACAAAAATATTATTTGGAGTTGGCACGGCCGCTGTGGCCGGTAAGGTGGCTTACAACAAGTATAAGCAGGTCAAGGAGAAGTTTGCCAGGGAGGAAGACGAAAGCGTTGCCGCAGAGATACGCAAGTACAATGCTGTTTTTGACAAAAAAATCGTAGAGGTTGAAGATGAGCCGTTTAACGGCTGCGAGATTAAAACGATTGGTTCAAAGACAGTTGTGGATCTTGGCCTTGCATCTTTTGAGAAAGATGTATATATCAATTTCTCAAGCACGCTGAGCACGATTTCCATTATCCTGCCGGAAGGCGTCAATGCCGCCTGTGATGTGGAGCGGACGTTCAGCGGAGTCAGAAACCTTGTTGATAATATTGACGATGAAGATGTACACACCGTTTACATCATTGGAAAAGCTGTGTTGAGCAATGTGGAGGTTATCCCGGTTAACTTTTATGTGGATGATGACCTGGCGGAATCGGAAGCGGCAGAAGAAACTGAAAAAACAGAAGAAACAAAAGAGGCGGAAAACACTGAAGAAATAAAAGAAACTGAGGGAACAAAAGAGGCAGAAAAAACAGAAGAAACAAAAGAAGAAGAAAAAACAGAAGAAAAATCTGATGGCAGCGCACCTGAGGCTGAAAATGGCAGGAAGGGTGATGATGAGCTGGATATCAAGGAAGTTGAAGTGCAGTGATGCCGAATAGGCAGAGGATTAAAGATTTTTCATTTTGAAATTAATCCTTTACAAATGCGAGGCGCGCATTTATAATGATTGCGTTGAGGCGTTGCCTCAGCATATAATTAAATGAACGAGCAGAGTAGGATCGTGTGCGTTAAGTGCCTGATGAACAGGGAGTTGTCATCGGGACGAAAAGATTTCTTGCGGTACATGATCCGCATCCCGCTGCTACATATACCGTATTTATATTTATCAGTTTTTATAATTATAATTACCTCTTATGTAGGGCTCGGGCTACTGCAAAGGAGGTATTTTTTATGAAAACATTTTTTAAGAACTTTGTGGATTCTGCAAAGGAGTTTGGAAACCTGAAATCGCTTGTAACGGCGGCGCTTCTGGTGGCATTGCATACAGTGCTGGCATTCTTTTTGTCCATTCAGATAACCCCGTCCCTGCGCATATCGTTATCATTTCTTGCCAAGGTAGTGACAGGCTGCCTGTTTGGACCGGTGGTAGGTTTTGTAAGCGGCGGCGTAAGCGATATTATCCAATTTGTATTAAAACCGACCGGGCCTTATTTTATAGGGTGGACAATCAATGCGGCGCTTGCCGGACTGATCTACGGAATATTTTTTTATCGGAAATTTCCGAAGAAGGCGAAAGCGATAGACTTTAGTTTTCTTGCCAGGTGCATACTTGCGCTTACGCTTGAAACGGTTCTGGTCAATGTGCTGCTGGGAACCTATTGGCTGTCTGTTATGTATGGCAAAGGCTTTGCATTTTACCTGAGCTCCAGGCTGGCCAAAAACCTGATACAGCTTCCGATCAATATTGTCCTGGCTTACTGCATGGCTGTATTTGTCAGGCAGATTAAAAATAAAATATAAAGGAATTGTAGGAAATATGGAAAAAATAATGATTGCGTCCGATATTCACGGATCTGCGTATTACTGTAAAAAAATGCTGGACAGATATAAGGCTGAGGAGCCGGATCTGCTGGTTCTGCTGGGAGATATACTTTACCATGGGCCGCGCAATGATCTGCCGCGGGAATATGCCCCAAAGGAGGTTATTGCCATGCTTAATCCGCTTCGCAGCAGGATTATGTGCGTCAGGGGAAACTGCGATACCGAGGTAGACCAGATGGTGCTGGATTTTAACGTAATGTGCGAGCAAGGCTGCCTGTATGTCAACGGGCGCCGTATTGTTATCGCGCATGGGCACAAGCTTGATGGTGCCGGTATGCCGGCACTGCAGGACGGCGATTATCTGGCGTGCGGACATACGCATATACCGAAATGCGAACAGCGGGAGGGTTATATCTACATTAACCCGGGTTCTGTCTCTATACCGAAAGAAGGCAGCGCAAACAGCTATATTATCCTGTCTGACCGTTTTTACTGGAAAGATCTTGAGGGAAATGTATATATGACGGCAGAATAGGCGAATCCAAGATTTATAATTATTTATACAATTTTAATTGTTTTTGTCTGAAGATGTGGTACAGTAGTATAAGATCAGATTTTATGAAGAAAGGCTGTGCCCACGGGCTTGCACCACGGCAATGTGAATCGTATGAATAAATTAAGGGATCGTATGATAAAATTTATGAGCGGCAGATATGGAATGGATCACCTGTCCCGGCTGCTTATGTATATAGCAATACTGCTGCTTGTAGTGACGCTGTTCTGGCATTGTACGCCGGTATATCTGCTTAGCGTTGCCATAATCTTATTTACATATTTCAGGATATTTTCCAGGAATATATCAAAGCGTTACAGCGAGAATCAGGCTTATCTGAAAATACGCTACAGGGTTATCGGACGTTTTTTCAATCTCAGGGCGCGGATGCGTGATAAAAAGACGCACCGGATTTTCAGGTGCCCTGGCTGTTCCCAGAAGATACGGGTGCCGAAGGGTAAAGGGCGCATCAGCATCAAATGTCCGAAATGCAGGATAGAATTTATAAAAAAGACATGAAAAATACCTGCAAGATATTTTTGATACATTACCGCAATTGCAACTGAATAAGCAATACAGCGTCAGAGCGTATAGAAACCAGTCTATGCGCTCTATTTTTATGCAAAGCAGAGAATAAGGCAGAAACCAAAACGAGCAGCAAACCCACAGTTTCAAGCGAAAACTGGGGAATGCCGCTTACACCATCAAAGTGCATTTCAGTAAAGACACTGATAAAACCTTTAAGGACAGAGTGCAAAAGCTGATTATCAATGATTGGACAGGGAAGCGCTCAAACTTCTTGATTTAAAGGAGTACAGCCGCTATAATAGAACCATAAGCACGATCGGAGGAAATTTTTTAAAGTGGCGGTATCATCAGGCGCAAAACAGGCAGGCCAGGAGACTGAATATTATGACCATGCGGCTTTTCTTGCCGCACGTGATAAGATCACAGGCAAAAAGCACAACGATAAGGGGATCGGCACCCTGTCTGAAAAAACCGTGCATGGCGTATTGAAAAATTATTTTGAACCTGATGAGGATTGCCATGAGGTTGCGCTTGATGGTTACTTCGCAGATATCTATAATGCCTGCGGAGTGACGGAGATACAGACGCGCAGCTTAAACCGCCTGCGTGAAAAGCTCGCGGTTTTCCTCAACCACTACCCGGTCACGGTCGTATATCCGATGCCCTGCAACAAATGGGTATCCTGGATAGATGTCCAATCAGGCGCAGTCAGCGGCAGGCGTAAATCGCCAAAGCATTTTACAAGATATGATGCTTTTTATGAATTGTACAAGATCAAACAATATCTTAAAAACCCCAATATCTGCATTAAGCTTGTGCTGATGGATATGGAGGAATACAGGCTGCTTGACGGCTGGAACCATACAAAAAAACAGGGTTCAACGCGTTTTGACAGGATACCGCTCGGCATCCGCGAAATAATTGTGATGGAACAGCCGGAGGATTATATGCAGTTCATACCATATGAGCTGGGGGACAGCTTCACTTCATCAGAATTTGCAAAAGCCTGCGGAATAGGGCAGAAGGATGCACAGATGGCGCTGAATATCCTGTATTATATGGGAACCGTATGCCGGGTTGGAAAACAGGGCAATGCCTATGTTTACAGAATAAATGAAAAAGGAGATGTTTGACATGTTTGGAGACAGGAAAAACAAAAGCGCCGGTTCTGCGGGCGCTCTGGAAAAATTCAGAAACAGCTATATCATTATTGCTGTTGCGTATGTTGTATTTGGCTTGAGCCTTCTGATACGGCCGCAGCTTTCAACTACTGTGATCTGCTATGCAGTGGGTGCGCTCTGCCTGATTTATGCGGCGGTTACGCTGATAAAGTATTTTACAGACGGCAGCAAGCGCTATTATGTCGAGCCGAATTTTGTCCTGCCGGTGATACTTGGGATTTTCGGGTTAGTTATAATCGTGCGTCCGGCGGTAGTAATTTCTATTCTGCCTGTCACGGTAGGCCTGGTGCTGATCGTCAGCGGAATTGTAAAGCTGCAGGACAGTTTTTCGCTTAAAAGATACGGCTTTGAGCGCTGGTATATCTCGCTGGTATTTGCAGTCGTCTCGCTTTTGTTCGGCGTTATCATACTGCTGAACCCGTTTGGCACAGGACTTGTATTTGCACGCATTGTAGGCGCGCTCTTTGCCGTGGACGGCATTTTAAGCATTATAAGCTGTATACTGGTATATGCAAGCCAGAGGTGACATGTAAACAGCGCAGGGAGTAAGCGTTATGTATGTGATCAGGGACAATGTTTTCCGGATATCCGTCAGGCACCTGGTTGAATTTTTGTGCAGGAGCGGGGATATTGACAGCGGCAGCGGCGGAATGCCTGATGTGTCGGTGATGCAGGAAGGCGCACGTCTCCACCGCAAGATCCAGAAGTCTATGGGTGCGTCCTACCATGCGGAGGCTGCCCTGGAACTGGAAATAGACATGCCGGAGAAAGGCCGGCGTCCGGCATATAAGATAAAGCTTGAGGGAAGGGCGGACGGCATTATCCGCGATATTGATGAAAAAGGGCAGTCCGATCCGGCTGTTATCATAGATGAAATAAAGACAGTCAGGGAAAGGCTGGACAGGATAAAAGAACCGTCTGAGGTTCATGCAGCGCAGGCCAAATGCTATGGCTATATGTATGCATTGCAGGAGAACCTTGACAATATTACAGTACAGCTGACTTACTGCAATCCGGAAACTGAGGAAATACGGCGTTTCAGCGAAGCGTACACGTTTGGCCGGATCAAAAAGTGGTTCAATGCTCTGCTGAAAGATTTGACGCGCTGGACGGATTTCATTTTTGAAGCGCGGCAGAGGCGCCAGCAGTCAATAGAGGGACTTTCATTTCCGTATGCGTACAGGCGCGGACAGAGGGGGCTTGTTGTGAGCGCCTATAAAGCTATTGAGAGCGGTCAAAATTTGTATATACAGGCGCCGACCGGCGTGGGGAAAACACTGTCAACAGTATTTCCGGCAGTAGCGGCAATGGGGCAGTCTTATATAGATAAAATATTCTATCTTACATCAAAGACAACCACGCGGACAGTGGCGGAGGAAGCCTTTGGGATTCTGCGCTCCAGCGGCCTTTTTCTGCGTACAGTTACGCTGACGGCACGCGATAAGGCCTGCTGCAACCATACGCGCAGCTGCACGCCAGATGACTGCCCATATGCAAAGGGGCATTTTGATCGCATAAATGATGCGGTTTATGACGCCTTGACAGGCAGCAGCGCCATCACCCGGGAATATCTGCTGGAATGCGCACGCAGTCACAGCGTATGCCCGTTTGAGCTGTCGCTTGATGTATCATGCTGGTGCGACGGCATTATATGTGATTACAATTATGTATTTGATCCGAATGCATCGCTAAAGCGCTATTTTGGCGAGGGAAGCAGGGGCGATTATGTATTTTTGGTGGACGAGGCGCACAATCTGGTTGAGCGCGCCAGGGAGATGTACAGCGCAGTCCTTGTGAAAGAAGATTTCCTAAAGGCAAAGCGCATTATCGGCGCTCATGACAAAAAGCTGTCAGGATCTCTTGGACGGTGCAGCCGTGAACTGCTGGCGATCAAGAGGGCATACGGCGATGGCAGCCTCATTTCAGATTTTGGGAGCTTTCCGGGGAAGCTTGAGCGGCTGTCTTCTGCTTTGCAGGAATTTTTGGATCAGAACAGGAAGTTTGAGCACAGAGATGCTGTTTTGGAGCTTTTTTTTGATATCAGGCATTTCCTGAATATATATGACGTCATGGATGAGCGGTATGCGGCTTACTGCGAGGAGTGCGGGGAGCGTTTCTTTCTGCATCTTTTCTGCGTTGATCCGTCCGGCAATATTGCACAGCGCCTTTCGCAGGGCAGGAGTACGCTGTTTTTTTCCGCTACGCTGCTGCCGATCAATTATTATAAGGATATGCTTTCGGGCAGCCGTGAGGATCATGCTGTTTATGCGGAATCGCCGTTTCAGGCTGAAAACAGGCGGATAGTAATAGGCTCAGATGTCAGCAGCCGCTACCGCCGCAGGGGGCAGCAGGAATATGGCCGGACAGCACGCTATATCGGTGAAACAGCTGCTGCAAAACCGGGTAATTATATGGCGTTTTTTCCGTCTTACCGGTATCTTGAGGCCGTAAAAGAGCAGTTTTTAAGCCTTTACCCCAAAGCGTCTGAGCTGAAAGCAACGGCAGGGGCGGACGCATGGGAACCGGATAAATGCGGCGCCGGGCTGTACCTGGCTGTGCAGGAGCCGCAGATGGGTGATGAGGACAGGGAAAATTTTTTAAAGCTGTTTGGCAGCAATGCATTTAATGGGTCGCTGATTGGATTTTGCGTGGCTGGCGGCGCATTTTCGGAGG
>CANRBP010000092.1 GCA_947628875.1 uncultured Lachnospira sp. | reverse complement strand
GGTCAGCGGACTGGTTCTGTTTGCCAAGGATAAGAAGGAGGCCGCGCGGCTCAGTACCTGTATGCAGCAGGGGAGCATTGGTAAAGAATACTGCGCGATACTATGCGGAGAGCTGCCGCAGAAGGAGGGCTGCCTGGTTGATTATCTGGTAAAGAACGCAGATGATAATGTATCTGCTGTTGCGGCGGAATCCGTCCCCGGCAGCAAAAGGAGCGAATTGCATTATAAAACGGTATGCACAGTTGGGCATGGTGCGGAGGCATGCGATACAGAAGGCATATATACACTGGCCATGATACGCCTTGTAACAGGCAGGCACCACCAGATACGGGTGCAGACTGCGCACAGAGGATGCCCCGTGCTCGGTGATATGAAGTACGGCGGCGCTGTAAGCGGGCCTCCGGTGCAGCTTGCGAAGGGGGAGATAGCATTGTGCGCATTCAGGCTGTCTGTTGATGGGGAAGATTATGTTTCCTATCCGGCGTGGGCGGAGCGCCTTGCGTGAATAGTTTCTTTGAAACCGGACATACTGTCAATAATATTTATAGGAAGGGGACAGTATGGTGGCAAAATGGACATTTTCACAGCGTATGGCGCTGCTTTTTGGGAGTCTGTGCATTATAGCTGCGGTATTTCTGGGCATGAAGTATCTTTTTCCGCTGGGTGCGCCGTTTATCATTGCATATCTGGTTGCGCTTGCGATTGAAAAGCCGGTCAACTGGCTGGCGCGGTATCTGCGCGGAAGGGTCATGCTTGCTTCGGTTATTATTATGGTGCTGCTGACATCTGCTTTCCTGCTTGCCGCAGGATATCTGTTTACGCTTGGAATAGCTGAGGTCAAGTCTTTTATCAGGAATTTTGACTATTATATGATAGAAGTGCGCCAAGCGACTGCAAGGATGTGCCTGAATATGGACGGCTGGCTTGGAATATCGGATGGCGAATGTCTTTCTTTTGTAGATGGCTGTATGGAATGGTGTACGCAGGCATTGACAAGAAATGGCGGTTCGGCTGTCTGGGGCAGGGTCATGTCGATATCGTTTCCGGTTGTCATACGCATTGCGGCTGTAGCAGGTTCGGTCATTGTCAGCCTGATGTCCGTTGTTTATCTGTCCAGGCAGCTTGATAAGATACGGGAGTGGCGTCAGAAAAGCATATTTTGCGAGGAAGTACAGGCCGTTACAGCAGGATTAAAAAAACTGATGGGCGTCTATTTCAAAGTACAGGCTATTATTATGGTGATAAATGCTGCTCTTTGCATAGTCGGCCTGCTGGTCATAAAAAATCCGTATGCTGTCGTTATCGGAGTCCTTATTGGCATTGTTGACGCGCTGCCGATTTTTGGGACGGGTACTGTGCTGCTTCCGTGGGCAGTGATTCGCCTTATCATGGGTGATTTTTTTGAAGCCGCTATTCTGGTAACGGTATATCTGGTGACATATTTTGTGCGTGAAATCATGGAATCCAAATATATGGGGAACCAGCTGGGCATTGCGCCGTTTACTATGCTGATGGTGATCTTTTTGGGCCTGATGGTTTATGGGATCCTTGGATTTATTCTTGGACCGGTATCTTACTGTATTATTAAGACGCTTATAGTTTACTTGAAAACGGTAATTGAACGTGGTAAACTAAAAAATACATGAAAAATGCCGCAGAAAGCGGAATGGAGGAATGAAATGGCTGAGGATAAGAAACTCGTAGAGGCAATCACATCAATGGATGTGGATTTTGCGCAGTGGTACACAGATGTTGTGAAGAAGGCTGAATTAATCGGATATTCCAGCGTGAAGGGCTGTATGATCTACAAGCCGGCAGGGTATGCCATCTGGGAGAATATCCAGCGGGAACTGGATAGGAGATTTAAGGAGACAGGCGTACAGAATGTTTATATGCCGATGTTTATCCCGGAGAGCCTGTTAGAGCGGGAGAAGGATCATGTTGAGGGATTTGCGCCGGAAGTTGCCTGGGTGACACGTGGCGGATTGAATGAGCTGCAGGAGAGACTCTGTGTAAGGCCAACCTCAGAAACGCTGTTCTGCGATTTTTATAAAGATGAGATCCAGTCTTACAGGGATCTGCCGAAGGTGTACAACCAGTGGTGTTCTGTTGTGCGCTGGGAAAAGGAGACAAGGCCGTTTTTGCGTTCCAGAGAATTTTTGTGGCAGGAAGGCCATACGGCACATGCGACAGCCGAGGAGGCAGAGCAGAGGACGCTCCAAATGCTTAATGTATATGCGCAGTTTTGTGAGGAAGTGCTGGCAATCCCTGTTATCAAAGGAAAAAAGACAGATAAGGAAAAATTTGCAGGAGCAGAGGCTACATATACAATTGAGGCGCTTATGCATGACGGTAAAGCGCTGCAGTCCGGTACAAGCCATAATTTCGGTGATGGATTTGCAAGGGCATTTGGCATTCAGTATACAGACAGGGATAACAAGCTCCAGTATGTACACCAGACATCATGGGGACTGTCAACGCGGCTGATTGGCGCGATTATTATGGTGCATGGCGATGACAGCGGATTGGTGCTGCCTCCGGCAATCGCACCGGTGCAGGCAGATGTAATACCTGTTATGCAGCATAAGGCTGGCGTACTGGATAAAGCAATGGAAGTCAGCAGGAGCCTGTCAGATGCAGGACTGCGTGTTAAGGTAGATGATTCAGACAAGAACCCTGGCTGGAAGTTCTCAGAGCAGGAGATGCGCGGCATTCCGGTGAGAGTCGAGATGGGTCCTAGAGATATTGAGGCAGGTCAGGCTATAATTGTGCGGAGGGATACGCGCGAGAAGGTGACAGCAGCTATAGAGGAGCTTCCGGCAAAGATTAAGCAGATTCTTGATGATATGCAGCGCGATATGCTTGAGCGCGCCAGAGCGCACATGGCGGCGCATATTTATGTGGCCTCTGATTATGAAGAGTTTAAACAGACAGCAGCAGAAAAACCGGGCTTTATCAAGGCAATGTGGTGCGGCAGCCAGGAGTGTGAGGATAAGATAAAAGAAGATACAACTGCGACTTCAAGATGCATGCCGTTCGAGCAGGAGCATTTGTCAGACGTATGCGTATGCTGCGGAAAACCGGCAAAGAAAATGGTATACTGGGGAAAGGCATACTAGGTAACACTGATGGCTGATATTACGATCCGGCTTCCCGAGGAAGTACAGTCGATCATAAAAACAATAGAAGAACATGGAGAACAGGCTTTTGCGGTGGGCGGCTGCATACGTGACTGCATGATGGGCAGAAAGCCAAAGGATTGGGATATTACGACATCAGCAGTACCCGGGAAGGTCAAGGCCATGTTTAAAAGGACGGTGGATACCGGCATAAAGCATGGCACAGTGACTGTAATGATCGGGAAAACCGGCTATGAAGTTACCACATACCGCATTGACGGAGAGTATTTAGATGGCAGGCATCCGGAGTCAGTGGCGTTTTCGGCAAGCTTGTCAGATGACCTGAAACGCCGGGATTTTACGATAAATGCTATGGCATATAATGACAGTACGGGTCTGGTTGATGAATTTGACGGACTTGGTGATTTAAACAGGCGGCTGATCCGGTGCGTTGGGAACGCAAAGGAGCGGTTTACGGAGGATGCACTGCGCATGATGCGCGCAGTGCGTTTTTCAGCTCAGCTTGGATTTGAAATTGAACCGGAAACATATGGGGCAATTACCAGACTTGCACCATCAATCCGCCAGGTCAGCATGGAGCGCATTCAGATGGAGCTTACTCAGACGCTTATGTCCAAACATCCGGCTCATGTGCAGCTTTTTCAGAAGACAGGCCTGTTTAATGACATACTTCCGGATATTTACAGTATATTGTGCGGCGATCAGGCAGAGCATACGCTGGCCATGCTGCGCCATGCCATTTCCGAACCGGTGTACCGGTATGCCGCGCTGCTTGGCTGCATGCAGCCAAAAGCGGCCGCAACTGTTTTAAAGACGCTCAGGCTTGACAACCATACAATCGACATGGTGACAAAACTTATAAGCCTTGCACAGGTAAACATAGAGGAGAATGAACGAGCGGTCAGGGAGGTTATGTGCCAGTATGGGCGCAGTTTTTTTCCGATGCTGCTTTCATATGAGCGTGCGGCGGCAGCTGCGCAGGAAGAAATCAGCGGTACGGCGCTGCCGGACACGCAGCGGCATCTGGATATGCTTGGACAGATGTATGAGCAGATAATTGCTCGCGGCGACTGTACGTCTGTCCGCGAACTGGCAGTTACGGGAAATGATCTTATGGAACTGGGAATGTCAGGCCGGCAGGTTGGAACTGCGCTGAAAAAGCTTTTGTGCCTGGTCTTGGAAGATCCGCGGCTCAACGATAAGGAGACGCTGATTGCACGATTGAAATGAGCATAAATTTTGTACCCCCTACATATGATAAGACAGATGTGTGGGAGGTCAGACTATGAATGAGAAATCTTTGGAAGTGTTGAAACAGTACGATTTGAACGTCTATCGCACAGGCCGCGGCCGCGGCGGCATGCTTCTTAATACAGACAGCGGCACAAAGCTTTTTTTGGAGTGCATGCATCCGGATAAATATTATGAGCGTGAAGATATTCTGACGAAGGCCGTGTTTGAGCACGGCTTTGAGCAGGTTGATACATATATCAGGAACGTGGACGGCAAGGTTGTTACGGCAGATGCAGACGGGAGAAGATATGTGCTGAAAAACTGGTTTGACGGGAGAGAGTGCAATGTGCGTGATATGACAGATGTCTGCGGTGCTGTCAGCGCGCTGGGACGGCTCCACACAGCGCTTAATGGGGCGTCAGCATATCTGAAAGAGACTTTATGCGAGCAGCAGGAGGATCAGGAGCAGCAGAGTATTTTTTCTTATGTGATGGGCAGCGAGAAAAATGCAGATCTCCGCAACACATGCAGGCGCCATATGAGGGAACTGAAAATGGCCTCCAACTATCTGAAAAATAAAAAGAAAAAGTCTGAATTTGAGATGCTGGCTTACCGCAACATTCATGCATTTTACGAGGAGGCGGCCGGAGCCGTGCTGCTGCTCAACGATCAGCAGTTTAATCAAAGGTTTGAAAGGGCAAAGGAAACGGGCGAACTCTGCCATGGCAGCTTTAATTACCATAATGTGCTGTTCGGAAGCGGATTTGCAGCAGTGACGAACCTTGACAAATGCAGGGTTGAGTGCCAGATAGTTGATCTGTATCAGTTTATGAGGAAGATTTTGGAGAAATATGACTGGGATATTCAGGTAGCATATAAGATGATGGATGAATATGATAAAGTAAAGGCGATACCCGATGAGGATCTGGAATTGCTGGCAGCAATGTTTGCCTTTCCTGAAAAGTTTTGGAAGCTTATAAATTACTATTTTAACGCCAATAAAGCGTGGATACCGCCGAAAAGCATTGAAAAATTAAAGACAGTCATTGCGCAGAATGCTAAGCGGCAGGAATTTTTGACAACGCTTATGTAGAAAAACACGGGATTGCATAAGAAAGTCTGTTGTGATAGAATCACCCATAGAATAGGTGGATTGAGGTACGTATGAGCAGGTGTTTTTTTAATCGAACAGTTAAAATAAAGATAGCATTTTTGCTGTCACTGATCCTGGCAGTTACGGCAGCAGGCTGCGGAGGCCAGAGAAGGCCGGCTATAAGGCCGGGAAGCTCTGTGACGCCGGCGCCTAAGAAGGAGGTAACAGAAGCACCGACAAGTCCATCTGGCGAGATTTCGCTTACGGGCGTGCTTACAGAGGTTAATGCCGATGAACTGCAGATGTATTTCCTGGATGTTGATACAGGGACGGAATATAAGGTAGCGTATACTGGTGGTACCGATATTCAAAATAAATACGGAACAATCCTTGCGGCTTCCAATTTGAAGCCGGGAGAAATTTACGATGTCACATGCAATAAAAACGGGAGCGCGAAAACCATATACGGTGCGGCTCGGGCATGGACCCGGAGCAGGATCACCGGTTTTGAGGTAGATGAAGATAATAAAGAAATTACAGCGGGCGCAAGTACATTTTCCTACAACAGCAGCGTAGTAGTCCTGTCAAATACAGAGAGACTGACTGTTGCGGAGCTGGTAAAGCAGGATGAGGTTACGCTCAGAGGCATAGACAATACCATATATGCAGTTAACGTAGATAAAGGACATGGGTACGTGAAATTTACAGGAATTGATTCTTTTATCGGCGGATATGCAAGCCTGGGCAGGAGCCAGCTTTTGGCGGTGACAGACGGGATGCTGGTAACGGCGCAGGAGGGTACGTTTAAAGTAGAACTGCAGCTTGATACGCTGCGGGCGGAAAAGACAGTTACAGTGGAGCGGGATCAGGAGGTGTCGCTCGATTTCAGCGAATATGCAGCGGAAGCAACAAAAAATGGCGCTGTAAACTTTATAGTTACGCCAGCGGACGCAGTGATGGCTATAGACGGTCAGGAACTTGATTATTCTGAGCCGGTGCCGTTGAGCTATGGCACGCATGTGGTGACGCTGGCAGCCAGCCATTATGAAAATTATACAGAAGCATTTGTCGTAAATAAGCCATATCAGACAAAAGTTATAGATATGACGCCAAAGAACGCCAATTCCGCGACAACAACCAAAAGTCCTGTGGACGGCTATACCGTGCAGGTGACGGAGCCTGCCGGAGCAGCTCTTTATGTGGATAGCGCCTATGTCGGGATCGTTCCTTGTTCTTTCAGCAAAAAAGCCGGGAACAGGACGATCACGCTTACGCGCAGCGGCTATGCAACGGTAAGTTATACGATTTCTGTCGCCAATGCAGCCGGGAACCTGACATATGCATTTCCTGAGATGGAGCGTTCATCTGGCGCCGCAGGAGATACCGGGCAGACGAAGGAAGCGCAGAGCGAGCAGGAAACAAGCAGGCCAACATCTGCAGGGCAGCAGGAGGAAACTGTAAAATAAAGCTGGGCATGAGGTTTACGGATAATCAAATATGACAATACTGTTCATATACAGAAAAACAAAGAAGAAACCTCAGCAATTTGAGCCGGTGCGCTGCTTGGCGCAAATTGCCGTTATGCGCAGAAAGCAGCGCAGAAACGAGGAGCAGCGTGAAAAATATAATAAATGTACCATTTTCTCCGCCTGATATTACAGAAGAGGAGATAAATGCGGTATCTGAAGTACTGAGGTCAGGCTGGATAACGACAGGACCGAAAACGAAACAGCTGGAGCGGAAAATGGCGGAATTTTGCCATACGAACAGGGGAGTATGCTTAAATTCTGCAACAGCCTGCATGGAAATGACGCTGCGGCTGTTTGGCATTGGCCCGGGTGATGAGGTTATTGTGCCGGCATATACCTATACGGCTACGGCAAGCGTAGTGTGCCATG
>CANRBP010000091.1 GCA_947628875.1 uncultured Lachnospira sp. | reverse complement strand
CCTCCGCCATAACCTGCTCCGGAAATGCCGAAGGCAGGCTGTAGGCGCGTATCACGGAAAGAATATCCGTTCCCGGGTCATTAATATGTCCAATGATCTCCGTCACTTCGCCTTCCGGATTTTTGCCGGATTCACCATACCTGTTTATGCGGGCAACAACTTTGCAGCCGTCCTCTGCACCCATAGAATGCCCCGCCGGGATAAAGATATCGCATCCGATCTTGGCATTGTCAGGCACGACAAATCCATAATTTTTACTCTTCTGGTATGTTCCAACTATCTCCTTCAGCTGATGTTCCAGAACAGCAACGATTTTCCCCTCACAGCGATGATTGCCATGCTCCTTTTCCGTAATCACTGCTTTTACCTTGTCAAGATGAAAAGCTCCGTTAATCCCCGAAGCCGGTATAAAAATATCTTTCTCCCGGCCCTCTGCAGTAACAAAGCCGAAGCCTCTCCGCGTACTTGTATATATGCCTATCAATGCTGTATTTTCCGGTTTTCCATACTTGCCTTTTTTAGATACGCCAATCGTTCCCTCAGCCACCAGCGCATCCAGGACTTCCCTCAATTCTTCCCTGCTTCCTTTTGGTATGCCAAGCAGAATTGCCATCTCTTTTAACTTCATCGGCACATACAGCTCATTATGCAGCACCATTTCTGCAATCATTTTCTTTCTCTGTTCAAACTGCTCACTGTCCATCAAAAACCTCCTCGCACGCTCTTTTCCCTGCTTCGTCATGCGCTTTGCGCCTGCTTCGCATCATCTGCCGGGTATCCGTCATAAAAGCGCTCCCAAGTATCCTACTCAAGAGCGCTTTCATAATCAAAAATTAATATTTAAAATGCAAGCAACAACAATGAATACAGCTACCAGCACTTTCGTGAAAAATACCAGCTTGCCTTCCATCGAACGTCCTTTGTTCTTGCCCCAGTACGTATCAGCTGCGCCGCTGATTGTCCCGGACAGTCCATTCTGCTTGCTTTCCTGCATAAGGACGATAATTGTAATCGCAATGCTTACTAATATGAACACACCCATTAAAAACACCCTTAACGTATCTGCCCACGACATTCCGAACATCACTTCCACCTCCTACGGAATAATCTAAAACACAATGCATTGATTCTAACACAATTATGAAAAAAAGGCAACCACTATTTTTACTGCTATTTTTTAATTATTTTTTAATCAGAAGCGACTCGCCTGTCATTTCAGACGGCTTTTCCATGCCCATGATATCAATCAGCGTCGGAACAATATCGCACAGGCGTCCGCCTTCCCTGAGCGTGTACGCCGGGTCAAAGTTGATAAGAATGAACGGAACCGGGTTTGTCGTATGCGCCGTGAACGGCTCGCCTGTCTCATAGTCGATAAGCTGCTCCGCATTGCCGTGATCCGCACATAAAAACATAACGCCGTCAGCCTCTTTGAGCGCCTCAACCGCCTTGCCGACACATGCATCAACCTGCTCTATGGCTGTTATAACTGCCTTTTCCACGCCGGTATGCCCAACCATGTCCGGATTTGCAAAATTAATAATAATCACATCGTACTCGTTTGATTTGATTGCCTCAACAAGCTTGCTGCATACCTCAGGCGCGCTCATCTCCGGCTGCAGATCATATGTTGCTACTTTTGGCGAATTTACTAATATCCTTGTCTCGCCTTCGTTCGGTTTCTCAACGCCGCCGTTAAAAAAGAACGTAACATGGGCATATTTTTCAGTCTCGGCGATCCTGGCCTGTTTCAAATGATTAGCTGCCAGAAATTCCCCAAATGTATTTTTTATCTGCTCTTTCTTAAATGCAACATATTTGTTTCCGATTGTCACATCATAGTCCGTAAAGCATACATAATGCACTTTTTTGCGTTCTCCGCGTGCAAAGCCTGTAAATTCGTCATCACAGAAGCATCTGGTTATCTCCCTTGCACGATCCGGGCGGAAGTTGAAGCAGATGACTGAATCTCCATCTTTAATAACGGCAAGCGGCTTGCCGTCTTTTTTGATTACTGTCGGTACTACAAACTCGTCCGTCTTGCCTGCCTCATACGAAGCCTTGATCGCGCAGCGCGCACAGGCCGCCTCGTTGCCCTCGCCATGCGCCAGCGCACGGTAAGCCGCCTCAACCCTGTCCCATCTGTTATCGCGATCCATGACATAGTAGCGTCCCATGATTGATGCGATCTGTCCGACGCCGATTTCTTCCATCTTGTCGTAAAGCTGGTTTATATAATCCTTTCCGCCGTCAGTTGCCGTGTCGCGTCCATCCATAAAACAGTGTACGTATACGTTTTCCAGGCCGTTCCTCTTTGCAAGCTCAAGCAGCGCAAAAAGGTGCGTAATATGGCTGTGCACGCCTCCGTCCGAAAGAAGCCCGTACAGATGCAGGTCTGAGCCGTTCTTTTTGCAGTTTTCAATAGCAGCCAGAAGCTCCGGATTCTCATAAAAATCCCCATCTTCAATGGCTTTCGTGATTCTGGTCAGTTCCTGGTATACAATGCGGCCCGCGCCCATATTCAAATGGCCTACCTCAGAGTTACCCATCTGGCCATCTGGCAGTCCTACCGCCAAACCGCTCGCATTTCCCTTCACAAACGGGTATTCTGCCATCAGCCTGTCCATAACAGGCGTCTTTGCCTGCGCAACGCCGTTGCCCTTTGTGTTCTCATTTAAGCCGTATCCATCCAGTATCATCAAAACTACAGGTTTCTTGCTCATTTTAATTCTCCTTTTTATAGTTTACGATCTCTGCAAATTCCGGTTTCAGGCTTGCTCCGCCAACAAGGCCGCCGTCTATGTCAGGCTGTGCAAAAAGCTGCGCCGCATTGCCTGCATTTACGCTGCCGCCGTAAAGAATGCGGATCTGCTCAGCAGTTTTTTCTCCATACAGTTCACGGATATTTTCCCTGATTGCGCCGCAAACCTCCTGCGCCTGCTCTGTCGTGGCAACTTTACCGGTACCGATCGCCCAGATCGGCTCATATGCGATCACGCACTTTACAGCGTCCTCAGCCGGAACTGATTCAAACGCGCTTGTGATCTGCTGTTTCACGAAAGACAGCGTCACGCCTTCCTCGCGCTGCTCAAGCGTCTCTCCGCAGCACAAGATCGGCACAAGCGAATGTTCGATTGCTTTGCGCACTTTTTTGTTAAGCATTGCATCGTCTTCCTTGAAATACTGCCTTCTCTCAGAATGCCCTATAATGACATACTTTACGCCTGCATCAACAAGCATATCAGGAGCGATCTCGCCCGTATACGCACCTTTTTCCTCATAGTACATATTTTCCGCTCCAACGCTGATGCTGCTTCCCTTCACAGCCTCCGCAACCGGAACAATATCAATTGCCGGCACACAAAATACAACATCAACTTCCTCACTGCTAACCTGCGGCTTTAATTCCTCTGCAAGCCTGACAGCCTGGCTCGGCGTCATGTTCATTTTCCAATTTCCTGCAACCATTTTTCTGCGCATAAAAATACCTCCATCTATCTGTTACATTTTATATTGATAAAATCATAACATACTTTTTCTGGAAATTCCACCATATAATGCAAAAAACCAGAACCTGCCGCCTCAGACGGCACAGGATCCTGGTTTTTTGTAATATTTATGCCTGATCAGCCTGATTCATCATGAAAGCAGACGATCTATTATTTATCATTTGCAGCTGCAACGCCCGGCAGTTCCTTGCCTTCAAGGAATTCCAGAGAAGCGCCGCCGCCTGTTGAGATATGCGTCATCTTGTCGCCAAAGCCAAGGTTATTGACTGCTGCCGCTGAATCGCCGCCGCCTATGATGGTTGTGGCATCCTTGAGCTCAGCCAGTGCCTCTGCTACTGCAACTGTGCCGACTGCAAAGTTTTCAAACTCAAAAACACCCATCGGGCCATTCCAAACGACCGTCTTGGCATCTTTTAAGGCTTCCTTATACAGCTCGCGCGTCTTTGGACCGATGTCCATGCCCATGTTCTGTTCTTCCTGGCATCCTGCTGTCACAACATGGAAAGGCGTGTCGTTCTTAAATTCGTCAGTTACTACCGTATCAACCGGAATCAGCATACGGACGCCTTTTTCCTCAGCCTTCTTCATCATTTCCTTTGCATAGTCAATATAGTCATCTTCAACCAGCGACTTGCCGACTTTGCCGCCCTTTGCCTTCTGGAAGGTGTAGGACATGCCGCCGCCAATGATCAGCGTATCTACCTTGTCAAGAAGGTTATTAATAACAGAGATCTTGGAAGAAACCTTGGAGCCGCCAAGAATAGCTACAAACGGCCTTACAGGGTTGTTTACCGCATTTCCGAGGAAATCTATCTCCTTCTGCATCAGATAGCCTACAACGGCTGTGTCTACATACTGCGTAACGCCGACATTTGAGCAATGCGCCCTGTGTGCCGTGCCAAATGCATCATTGACAAATACATCTGCAATCGAGGCAAGATCTTTTGAAAATTCTTCACCGTTCTTGGTCTCCTCCGGACGGAAACGTGTATTTTCAAGCAATATCACATCTCCATCATTCATTGCCTCAACAGCAGCTTTTGCATTGGCGCCGACAACTGTGTCATCAGCAGCAAACTTTACTTCCTGGCCTAACAGCTCAGTCAGCTTCTTTGCAACCGGCGCAAGCGAGAATGCAGCATCAGGACCCTTAGGCTTGCCCAGATGCGAGCAAAGGATTACCTTACCGCCGTCAGCAACGAGCTTCTTTATAGTCGGAAGCGCAGCTACCAGGCGTGTTTCATCAGTAATACGGTCGCCGTCAAGCGGCACGTTGAAATCGCACCTGCACAATACTCTTTTGCCCTTAACGTTAATATCATCAACAGACTTCTTATTCAGCATATATTTTTTCCTCCATCATAGCAAACATGCGGCATGTCCGTTTACCGGACAAACCCAGGCGGTTTAGTTCAACTCCGCGAAGTACTTAATTGTCCTTACCATCTGGCTTGTGTATGAGTTTTCATTGTCATACCATGAAACGACCTCAACCTGCGTCTTGCCATCAGGAAGCTTGGAAACCATTGTCTGTGTTGCATCGAACAGGGAACCGAATTTCATGCCAACGATATCGCTTGATACGATCTGCTCGTCATTGTAACCGAAGCTCTCTGATGCAGCTGCCTTCATGGCTGCATTTATCTCTTCTACTGTCACTTCTTTATTTACTACAGCAAACAGCAGAGTTGTGGAACCTGTAGGTGTAGGAACTCTCTGTGCAGCGCCGATCAGCTTGCCGTTCAGTTCAGGAATAACCAGGCCGATTGCCTTTGCAGCGCCTGTTGAATTAGGAACGATATTGCATGCGCCTGCTCTTGATCTTCTCAAGTCACCCTTTCTCTGAGGACCGTCAAGGATCATCTGATCGCCTGTGTATGCATGGATCGTACACATAATGCCGGACTTGATCGGAGCAAGGTCATTGAGTGCCTTTGCCATAGGCGCAAGGCAGTTTGTAGTACATGAAGCAGCGGAAATAATAGTATCCTCTGCTGTAAGCGTCTCATGGTTTACGTTATAAACAATAGTCTTTAAGTCATTGCCAGCCGGAGCGGAAATAACAACCTTCTTTGCGCCTGCATTGATATGAGCCTGCGCCTTTGCCTTAGATGTGTAGAAACCTGAACACTCAAGGACAACGTCAACGCCTATCTCGCCCCATGGGCAGTTGTTAGCATCCGGCTCTTTATAAATCTTGATAGTCTTGCCCTTCACGGTTATCGTGCCGGCCTCATCATCAGCAACTACCTGATCTTCCTCGCCAAAATCAACATATCTTCCCTGTGAAGAATCATACTTCAAAAGATGTGCTAACATTTTAGGGCTTGTCAAATCGTTGATAGCCACTACCTCATATCCCTCTGCACCAAACATCTGCCTGAATGCAAGGCGTCCGATACGTCCAAAACCATTGATTGCAACTTTTACTGACATATTTTTTCCTCCTATATCCTAAATGGGTTTGTGAATAAACCAACTACCGTGTATTTTACATAAAACAATTTAAAATATCAAGAACTAATTCCTTTTTTTTACAAAATGCATTGAAATCATGCGGCAAACATATATACTTTAGTTATTTTGCCGAATTTTCCTCCTGTACGCAGTCTGCAATGTTATCCGCATGGTCGGAAACGCGCTCGAGGTTAGTCAGTATATCCAGATATACAAGCCCGTTTGACGGATTGCACTCGCCCTGGGACAGCCGCTCTATATGCCTGTCTCTCAGCTCCTCCTCCATCTCATCGACCTCATCTTCCAGCCGGACAACCTTTGACACCGCTGCCATATTAACCGTCTCGCGCGCCTTCATAGCCTGATCCACGCAGTTTATAACCTTGTCCCAAAGCCGGTCAAGCTCTTCCATTCCGCTCTCCGAAAATACGATCTCATGCTCAATCTTAAACTTTGCCAGATCCGCCAGGTTCTCCGCATGGTCGGAAATACGCTCAATATCAATGACTGCATGAAACAGGTTGTTAACCAGCAAATGCTGCCTGTCTGATATGGAGAGGTTGTTAACTTTTATAAGATAGGCAGTAAGGTATTTTTCATAAAAATCCACCTTCTGCTCTGTCTCGTAGACCTTGTCCACCATCTCCATGCTGCCCTGATCTACTGCCTCTTTTGCGTATTTTATATTGGCATATGCCAGCCTGCCCATGAATATTACTTCATTGAGCGCACGCTCAACGGCAACGGACGGCTGTCCAAGGATCCTGACATCAAAATGCCTGCTTATCTCACTTCCGGCCTCGTCTGCACCAATCTCAAGAATATCCTGCCCAACCTGTTCCTTTTTCTCCGGTATGATAATGCCCGAAAGACGCACGAGCGTGTTTGCAAACGGGAACATCACAGCCGTACAGATAATATTGAAAAATGTATGGAATATGGAAATTTCAACGCTTGATATATTATGCACGGCAATTTCAGGCATTATGCAGAAAATAATAAATGAAACCGTGCCAAACAGCAACGATCCGGCCACATTAAACAGCAAATGCATACAGGCTGCGCGTTTCGCCGTCCTCGTTGCGCCAGCGCTTGAAATAAGCGCCGTCACGCAGGAGCCGATATTCTGCCCCAGCGTAATATAGACAGCCGCGTTTGTTGTCACAACGCCATTTATGGCAAGCGTCTGCAGAATGCCGACAGACGCCGAAGAACTCTGCAGAATCGCTGTCACGATGATACCGATTATGATTCCCAGCAGCGGACTGCTGCCCACAGCCTTAAACGCCTCCGCAAATACCGGCGCATCTGTATACGGCGATATTGCAGAACTCATAAAATCCAGGCCTTCAAACAAAAGGCCTATGCCGACAATTATCTCGCCGATATTCTTTTTATTGTCATGTTTGGTGAAAATAATCACAAAAGCGCCCACGCCTATCAAAAGCGGCGCATAAAAAGACGGCTGCATCACTGCGG
>CANRBP010000090.1 GCA_947628875.1 uncultured Lachnospira sp. | reverse complement strand
GGCTATGTTTACAGGGGCATCGTGAAATTATTCAAAAACAGCAAGGCAGGCAGCGTGATTGGACTTGCGGCTGCCGGTATTGCAGGTTCGCTGACAAATACGCTGCTGGTTATGAACGGTATTTATTTTCTGTTTGGAGAAAGTTATGCATCGGCGAGAGGAATAGCGATCGATGCTTTATATGGGGTCATTTTGACCGTAATCGGAACACAGGGAGTGCCCGAGGCAATCGTGGCCTGCGTTCTTGTGACTGCTATCGGCAAGGCGCTGCTTGCGGTCATGAGGAGATAAGCGCGGAACAAATAAGCGGAAGGCAGAAAAAATAAAAAATTATGAAAAAAGCAGAGTATAAACAGAAGCTGAGAGCAAACCGGCGCGGTATGGTTCTGGCAATTGATATGGGCAATACAAATATTGTGATCGGCTGTGTAGATGATGAGAAAATTCATTTCGAGGAGCGCTTGTCCACGGATCTTTCAAAGACAGAGCTTGAGTATGTCGTGATTTTTAAAACAGTGCTGGAACTCTACGGCATAGACAGCAGCCAGATACAGGGCGCTATCATATCTTCTGTCGTACCGCCGCTTGTCAATGTGATCAGGGCGGCAATCGAAAAGCTGCTTGATATCTCGCCAATGGTTGTAGGGCCGGGCATCAAGACAGGATTGAATATATTAATGGATGAACCGCGCAGGCTCGGCAGCGACCTGGTAGTGGATGCTGTGGCAGCGATCAGGGAATATGGCGCGCCGGTTATAGTTATCGATGTGGGTACGGCGACTACAATGTCAGTTGTGGACGGCCAGGGGAATTATATCGGCGGAGTAATCCTGCCTGGCGCAAGGGTATCACTGGATTCGCTTGTGTCACGCACCGCACAGCTTCCGCGCATAAGCCTGGAAGCGCCGGCGAGGGTGATCGGCAAAAATACGGTTGACTGTATGAAGAGCGGTATTATTTATGGCAATGCATCGTGCCTGGACGGCATGATCGACCGGCTTTCGGAGGAACTTATCCAGACTGCAGGAAGCACGGCGGATATAAAAGTAGTTGCTACCGGCGGACTTGCCAGCGTGCTGGTGCCGGAGTGCCGCCATGAGATTATTGTGGATCATGCGCTGCTTCTCAAAGGACTTAAAATAATCTATGATAAAAATGTGGATTGATGAGGCGCGCCGCGAACAGGAGAAGTGTATGTTAAAAGGGAAAAATGTCGTGCTGGGCGTGACGGGCAGCATTGCGGCCTATAAGGCGGCAGAACTGGCAAGCATGCTGGTAAAGCTGTCCTGCAGCGTGGACGTTATTATGACAGCAAATGCGCAGAAATTTATCAATCCCATCACATTTGAGGCGCTGACGGGAAATAAATGCATCACTGATACGTTTGACAGAAATTTTCAGTATCAGGTGGAACATGTATCTCTTGCAAAAAAAGCAGACGTTATTATGGCTGCCCCGGCTTCCGCGAATTTTATCGGAAAAGCGGCAGCAGGAATTGCTGATGATATGCTCACTACAACATGGATGGCGTGTACATGTAAAAAATTCATAGCGCCTGCTATGAATACAAATATGTACCGCAATCCTGTATTGCAGGATAACATGAGGCGCCTGGAGCGGTACGGCATGGAGATCATACCGCCTGACACCGGGCGCCTTGCCTGCGGAGATACAGGGGAGGGAAAGATGCCTTCTCCGGAAACGCTGCTTTCCTATATCCTGCGCGAGATACAGTGCGAAAAAGATATGAAGGGACTGAAAGTCTGCGTGACTGCAGGCGCGACAAGGGAAGCCATTGACCCGGTGCGGTACATTTCAAACCATTCGACCGGGAAAATGGGTTATGCCCTGGCGAGGAACGCAATGCTGCGCGGAGCGGACGTAACGCTTGTCACAGGACAGACAAACCTGGACGAGGTTCCGTTCGTGCGCACGGTTCCGGTTGTGTCGGCACAGGATATGTATGAGGCAGTGATGGACGAGGCGGAAAGCTGCGACATTATTGTAAAAGCGGCTGCCGTTGCAGATTACAGGCCTGCGCAGGCGAGCGATGCGAAAATCAAGAAAAAAGAAGGCGATATGTCCGTGCCTCTTGTGCGCACGCGTGATATTCTGGCAGAACTTGGGCAGAATAAACGTAAAGGGCAGTTTTTATGCGGATTTTCAATGGAAACGGAAAATCTTCTTGAAAATTCAAGGCAAAAGCTGGTTAAGAAAAATGTGGACATGATTGCTGCAAACAGTCTTAAAGTTGCCGGTGCAGGTTTTGGTACCGATACAAATGTGGTGACGCTGATAACGGCAAAAGACTGCATAGAGCTGCCGCTGCTGGACAAATCCGAAGTTGCGGCGCGCATATTTGACTATATCCTGGAAAACAGGGACGCTTGGGCGTAAAGAAAGGAGCTTGGAGAATGCATATAAAAAATATATTAAAGGCTGTGGCCGGAGTTATCTCCGTGTTTCTGTTTATAGCAGCGTATTATTATTTCGCGCTGCCGGCAGTCAATATACATTCTCCGGGTTTTTGGCAGTTTGTCATCATCGTGCTGGCTGTGGCGACTATGATAGCCGCGGCAATGGGACTCAAAGGCGAAGCAAAACCGCAGATGCATTCATTTTCCGTCAAAATGGAATTTAAGACGCTTAAAAATAAAATAATATTCCGCGTACTGCTTGGACTTACGGTTTTGGCATTGGCCATATTCCTTGCCGGCTCAATCGCATCATCTCCAATCGTCAATGCCGCGCGCTACCAGAAGCTGATGTCCGTGGAAACAAGGAGCTTCACGCAGGATATCAAGGAGGTCTCCTATGACCAGATACCGATGCTGGACAAAGATTCGGCGGCAACCATTGGAAATCGCGTGATGGGTACTATGGTGGATATGGTATCGCAGTTTGAAGTTAGCAGCATGTATTCGCAGATAAATTATCAGGACAGGCCGGTGCGCGTCTCGCCGCTGCAATACGGCAGCCTTGTTAAATGGTTTACGAACCGCGCCGAGGGCATACCCGGTTATATACGCATTGATATGGCCACTCAGAGAGCGGAATGCGTGCGGCTTGAGGAGCGCATAAAATATTCGACCAGCGACCATTTCGGCAGGAATATTTACAGGCATCTTAGATTTGCTTATCCTGCATATATTTTTGATGATATCAGATTTGAGATTGACGAGCAGGGTACGCCATACTGGATATGTCCTGTTAAAAAGTATAATATCGGCCTGTTTGGCGGCGTCACTATCGGCAGAGTAGTGCTGTGCAATGCAGTTACAGGCAAGCTTGAGGATTATGCGGTTGATGAAGTACCGCAATGGGTTGACAAGGTATATTCGGCAGAGATGCTGATAAAGCTGTATGATTATAACGGAACGCTCAAGCACGGTTACTTAAACAGCGTCCTTGGGCAGAAAGACTGCCTGCAGACAACGGACGGCTATAACTATATCGCGCTTGAAGATGACGTCTGGGTATATACCGGCATCACATCAGTCGGACAAGATGAGTCCAATGTAGGCTTTGTGCTGATGAACCAGCGCACAATGGAAACGCGCTATTATGAGGTGTCGGGTGCGGAGGAATACTCGGCAATGTCCTCGGCGGAGGGTAAGGTACAGCACCTTGGCTACACGGCGACTTTTCCGCTGCTGCTTAATGTCGGAGGGCAGCCGACTTACTTTATGGCATTAAAGGACAGCGCAGGCCTTGTCAAGTCCTATGCCATGCTGAATATTGAAAAATACCAGATGGTTGCCATCGGCGATTCTGTGAGCCAGTGCGAGGATAATTATCTGCAACTGATGTCAGACAATGGCGTGCTGACTCAAAAGCCGCAGGAGGATAAACAGATTTCGGGCGTCATACAAAAAATGGTTCCGGCGGTTGTGGACGGCAATTCCCACTACTATATGCTTCTGGAAGGACAGAAGGACGTATTTGATGTTTCAGTCGTGGAATATCCTCAGATTATCCGTTACAGCGAGGGCGACACGGTGCGCCTGATCTATGAAGACGGGACTCCGGTTTGTCCTGCGCGGCTTGAATAAGCAGAAATAAAAGTTAATTAAAAACTCAGGACAATATTGGCTTGATATTTTACCGCTGCTGTGGTAGTATCTTACTAAATTGGCGGCTTTTGGATAAAGCACCGGCAGCCTGCCAATGATAAAATATATTACAGTTAAAGGCTGTGAAGGAGACTGCGATTCATGGAACCTGACAGAAAGGCGGCGCCGCTGGCTGAGAGCGTCCGCAGGGAATTGATTGGCACAACACTCCGGAGCCGGCCAGCTGAAACACTTTGAATCATGAAAGTGCCTAGGCTGTCCCGCTGCCAGCGTTAAAGGCAGAGAGCGGAACAGGGCGGCAGGCCCGCCTGGTTCAATGCGGGTGGTACCGCGGATAGTGGCAGCATTATTCGTCCCGGAATACGATCGTATTCCGGGATTTTTTGTCGAACGGGAGATTATCCTGTCTGATAAAAGTGTTAAATATGGCAGTAGGAGGATAGAAAATGGAAAACATTTACAGGAACAGGACATTAGACCAGGTAAGCGAACAGGATATCGGACAGACGCTTAAAGCCGCAGGGTGGGTTGAAAATATCCGTGACCACGGCGGAGTTTCCTTCATCGACCTGAGGGATATGTATGGCGTACTGCAGGTAGTTATCCGCAATCCTGAGCTTTTAAAGGGCATTAAGAAAGAGGAATGCATCAGCGTAGAGGGCATTATGGAAAAGCGTGACGAGGAGACTTACAACCCTAAGATACAGTCAGGCACGATTGAGCTTGAGGCGCACGCAATCACTGTTTTGGGGCAGGTTTATGCACAGCTGCCTTTTGAAGTGGCAACATCTAAAGAAGTCCGCGAAGACGTCAGGCTCAAATACCGTTATCTTGATTTGAGGAATCAGAAGGTTCGCGATAATATAATTTTCCGCTCCAAAGTCATTTCTTTTCTGCGCGAAAAAATGACGGATATGGGTTTTTTGGAAATACAGACGCCTATACTGTGCGCATCTTCGCCGGAGGGCGCAAGAGATTACATTGTGCCGTCAAGGAAGTACAAGGGCAAGTTCTATGCGCTTCCGCAGGCGCCGCAGCAGTATAAGCAGCTTCTGATGGTTTCAGGTTTTGACAAATATTTCCAGATCGCGCCGTGCTTCAGAGATGAGGATGCGCGCGCAGACCGCTCTCCGGGCGAATTTTACCAGCTTGATTTTGAGATGAGCTTTGCAACACAGGAAGATGTATTTAAAGCAGGCGAGGAAGTGCTTACGGCTGTATTTGAGAAGTTTGCGCCGGAGGGCAGTTCGGTAACTAAAGCTCCGTACCCGGTTATCAGCTATAAGCAGGCAATGCTTGAATTTGGCACGGATAAGCCTGATCTCAGGAATCCGCTCCGGATTATAGATGTCACGGAATTTTTCCAGAGATGTACGTTTAAGCCGTTTATCGGAAAAACTGTCCGGGCGGTGAAGGTACATGCGGATATGTCGAAGGGATTCCATGAAAAACTGCTGAAATTTGCCACCGGCATAGGCATGGGCGGACTTGGATATCTGGAAGTCCTCCCGGATATGTCCTTTAAGGGGCCTATTGATAAGTTTATTCCGGAAGAAATGAAGAAGGAATTTTTGGAGCTTGCAGGACTGGAAACAGGCGACACGATTTTCTTTATGGCTGATAAAGAGGACAGGGCGGCGTTCTTTGCCGGAATGATACGCACCGAGCTTGGAGAAAAGCTGGGATTGATAGAGAAGAACGCTTACAGGTTCTGCTATATAAATGATTTTCCGATGTATGAGCGCGATCCGGAAACTAAGAAGATCGGTTTTACGCACAATCCGTTTTCTATGCCGCAGGGCGGCCTGGAAAGCCTGAATACGAAAGATCCGCTTGACATACTGGCGTACCAGTACGATATTGTGTGCAACGGCGTGGAATTGTCGTCCGGCGCAGTCAGGAACCATGACATGCAGATTATGGTGAAGGCGTTTGAAATAGCAGGCTATGACGAAACGGTTTTAAAAGAAAAGTTTGGAGCGCTCTACAATGCTTTCCAGTTTGGAGCGCCGCCTCATGCGGGAATGGCTCCTGGCATCGACCGCATGATCATGCTGCTGGCTGGCGAGGAAAATATCCGTGAAGTTATTGCATTCCCAATGAGCGGTACGGCGCAGGATCTTATGTGCGGCGCGCCAAATACAGTGACGGAACAGCAGCTTCGCGAAGTGCATATCAAGGTGCGTGACTGACATGTTTCAATGCCCGGCAGGGCGGAAAGGGGTGAAGGTATGGCAAATATAATTGATGATGCAACTATAGAATATGTCGGCATACTGGCCAAGCTTGAGCTGTCTGAACAAGAGAAGGAGCAGGCTAAAAAGGACATGGCGAGCATGCTGGACTATATTGACAAACTGAATGAACTGGATACGGAAGGCGTTGAGCCTATGTCGCATGTCTTTCATGCGGAGAACGTGCTGCGTGATGATGTGGTGACGAACGGCGACGGCAGCAGCGAGACGCTTGCTAACGCGCCGGAGAGCAGGGATATGATGTTTGTTGTGCCAAAGACTGTGGAGTAGAAAGGAAAAAATGATGGGTTTGTTGGATTTGACAGCCGTGGAGCTTGCCGCGCAGATAAAGGCGGGAAAAACCACGGCAGTGGAGGCAATGGAGGCGGTGCTTGCACAGGCTGACAGTCAGGAAGAAACGCTGAACTGCTATGTCACGCTTGACAGGGATGCTGCGCTTAAAGCAGCCGCTGATACGCAAAAAAAGATAGAGGCCGGTGAACTTGACGGGCCGCTTGCAGGCGTGCCTGTGGCTGTCAAGGATAATATGTGTACCAAGGGCGTCCTGACGACCTGTTCTTCCAGGATACTTGAAAACTATATTCCGGAATTTTCAAGTGAGGCTGTTCTGCGCCTGCAGGCAGCCGGCGCAGTCATGATCGGCAAGACGAATATGGATGAATTTGCAATGGGTTCTACAACCGAGACATCGGCATATGGCGTAACGAAAAATCCTCATAATATCAGACATGTGCCGGGCGGCTCATCGGGCGGTTCAGCGGCAGCCGTGGCGGCCGGGGAATGTTTCTTTGCGCTGGGTTCGGATACGGGAGGCTCGATCCGCCAGCCGGCTTCATATTGCGGAGTTGTTGGCATGAAGCCGACATACGGCACGGTGTCGCGCTATGGTTTGATCGCGTATGGGTCTTCGCTTGACCAGATCGGCCCGCTGTGCAAAGATGTGTCAGACTGCGCAGCGGTTCTGGAAATCATTGCAGGCCATGATGCCAAGGATTCAACATCTATAGGGCGCCAGGATACATGTTTCACGGAGGCTCTTCAAGATGACGTGAAAGGCATGAAAATCGGCATACCGAGAGGATATTTCGGAGAAGGGCTTGATCCTGAGGTGAGCGCAGCCGT
>CANRBP010000089.1 GCA_947628875.1 uncultured Lachnospira sp. | reverse complement strand
ACAATTATGTTTGAATATATGACGGCACAGGAGGCCGCTGAGCGTTGGCAGATATCACAGATGGACTTACGATGTTCCAGCGTTCGGTACAGGCGTTTTACGGACTGCCGGACAGTATTGCCGGACAGGCGGAAAGTGCTCCGGTTTCATCATTTATGGAACCTGAGCGGCTGGAATCGCTGGCCGGAGAAATAACGGCATTTGCAGAAACCGTGCAGCAGAAAGAAAGTTTATCCGGACTTGCGGACGAGATACGGCAGGGCAGCATAACAACGCAGCAGCTGTTAGAACGGCTTTTTTCAATAATGCGCGGCAATCCGCGGATGCAGGGACTGGCAGGCAGGCTTGCAGCGTCAGGCGACATGGAACTGCTGCTGAAACAGATGGTTGACGAGACTTTGAAGCTTACTCCTGCGGACGTTGCCCGTGAAGATGGAATCAAAAATTACTATAAGCGAGTACGCGAGACAATTGAGAAAGCGGAGGAAGCCGCCGGAAAGCAGGGCGGCGTGGATCAATTATCCAAAAGCATGGAGTCGATTAAGAGCAATATCGACTTTATGAATGACTTAAACCGGAATATGACATATTTCCAGATGCCGATACATTTTTCGCAGAGCGATGCAAACGGCGAGCTTTATGTATTCACAAATAAAAAGGCGCTCGCCAGCGGCGCGGACAATGTAAGCGCCATGCTGCACCTGGATATGGAAAATTTAGGCGCTGTTGACGTATATGTCAGGCTGGCAGGCAAGAGCGTGTCTACTGATTTTTGCCTGGAAAGCGAGGAAATGCTTGATTTTGTTTACGCAAATATCGGAAAGCTGAATGCGCGGCTTGAGGCGCTTGGCTATTCTGTAAATTTTGAAATGAAAGTTGCAAAAACGGAAGAACCGTTTGATTTTGTGCAGGACTTTATTGACAGGGAGCAGGCTGTACTGCCGACATCGCAGTATATTTTTGATATAAAGGCATGAGATGGCAGCGCTGCATGATATTATTTAATACAGGCGGAGTAGTGGTATGGCAGATAAGCAGTTGGCAGGCAAAAAAGAAGAAAGCAAAAAAAATGCCTCAAAGGTCTCAGTGGCGCTTGAGTACACGCCGGGAGAGCAGGCTCCAAAGATAATTGCATCGGGGCGCGGCATCATCGCTGAGAAAATCATCGAAAAGGCGAAAGAGGCTGACGTTCCCGTCTATGAGGACAGCAAGCTGGCCAATACGCTGGCTAAGCTTGAGATTGGCGATATGATACCGCCGGAGCTTTATGGAGTGGTGGCAGAGATATTAGTATTTGTCGATGACTGTGACCGGCTGCGCGGAAAAATAAAAAATAAGGCTCAATAATGGCTGAAATAAATAAAAAACAGACAAAAAATAAAAGAGAGGCAGGCGCGTTATGGGAAGAACGTGCAGCGCGTTACCTTGAAGGGCTGGGATATCGGATCGAGGCGATGAATTACCGGTGCCATTTAGGCGAAGCTGATATTATTGCATGGGAGCAGGATATGCTCGTTTTTGTAGAAGTCAAATACCGCAGCAGCCGGCAGTTCGGCAGCGCATTGGAGGCTGTGACGCCGGGAAAGCAGCGGATACTCAGGCGCGTAGCCATGCATTATCTGTCTTGCGTCCTGCGGTGTGACCGGATTCCCTGCCGTTTTGACGTGGTTGCTTTTGATGACGGCAGAGACGTTCCCCAGCTGGTGCGTGATGCGTTCTGACAGCGGAATTTGGTTTGGAAAGGCAGGTATATTATTTGATAAAGAGACTTGATAATGAAAGGCTGCTGGAGGCGGCAAGGCAGGTATCTGACAGCCTGCCGCATGTAAAGCATACGGTTGAATTTGATGAAACGCCTGGTAAAGCGCCTGTCCTGCGTTTTGCGCCGTTTGCAGAAATGCCTTTTGTAAAGCAGGCATTTTCGACACGCCTCGGCGGCGTCAGCAAAGGCATATACGCAAGCATGAACCTGGGTTTTAACCGCGGTGATGATCCGGCTGATGTGTCGGAAAATTTCAGGCGCATGGCTCAGGCTGTCGGCGTCAGTCCTGAGCGTATGGTCTGCTCAAAACAGACGCATACATCAAATATTATGAAGGCGGAATCAAGACATGCCGGCATGGGCGTTACCAGGCCGGTCTCGTATGACAATATAGATGCGCTCATAACAAACGAGCCGGGTCTGTGCCTTGTAACAGCATATGCTGACTGTATCCCTGTCATTGCAGCTGATCCGGCGGCAGGCTGTATCGGTGCGGCACATGCCGGCTGGCGCGGAATCGTGAGTGATATTGCAGGGAAGATGATAAAGATGATGTCTGACGAGTACGGAAGCGATCCGCAAAACGTCACAGTATTTGTCGGCCCGGGGATATGTCAGGACTGTTATGAAGTGAGTGATGATGTGGCGGACGCGTTCAGAAACCGTTATGGAAACGGAAAGGCAAGATTGGTGCTTACGCCGGGAAAAATTTCAGGAAAATGGCAGCTTGACCTGCTTATGGCAAATTTCCTGAACCTGCATGAAGCGGGCGTCCCGGGCGATCACGTGCATATCGCGGACGTATGTACCTGCTGCAACCCGGATATTCTGTATTCCCATCGTGCATCGTGCGGAAAAAGGGGCGTACTGTGCAATTTTATCAGCATCAGGGAAGACGCATGATAAAAAGTGCAGCTGCAATAAAATAACGGATAAAAAATATTGAAAATTTTAAATGATGTTGGAGGAATGCATAAAAAATGGATGAATTTCGTTTTACAAAGCAGGATACGGAAATTTTGAAGTCCGTTGAAGTTCCCGGAAAACTGCAAGAAGAGTTCACGCAGATGATGGAGGAAAACACAAGGTTCCAGGAGATAATGATGATGTACCGCTGTGCAGTCAGGGAAGTACAGACAAAGCTGGAAGTGTTAAATGATGAATTTATGACGCGGCGGCAGCGCAATCCGATCGACAGCATACGGTCAAGGATCAAAAGCCCTGTGAGCATTTTTGAAAAACTGCGCCGCAAGGGTTATGAGCTTTCCGTGCAGTCGATCGTGGATAATTTAAATGATGTTGCGGGCATCCGCGTGGTATGCCCGTTTATCAGCGATATATACGATGTGGCTGAAATGCTTACGACCCAGGACGACATAGACGTGATGGAAGTCAAGGACTATATCAAAAATCCAAAGCCTAACGGTTACAGAAGCCTCCATTATGTGATCATAATCCCGATTTTTTTATCAACAGGGAAAGAGTACATGAAAGTGGAGGTGCAGATACGCACGATCGCTATGAATTTCTGGGCCGCGCTGGAGCATCAGATGCATTACAAGCAGTTCAGCAATGGCCAGATGCCTGATATTGTAAATGATTTAAAAATGTGTGCTGAAAATATATACAATACAGACGTGCATATGCAGGATATCCGGGAAGATATCCACACGAAAAGCATTTAGAGGAATGCTTATGGCGTTTTCCCGTCTTTTTGATCCCTCTGGCGCAGGCGCTGTTCTTCCTCTGCAATCTGGCGGCTTGTTTTTTTGCTGCTGCGGCTGATAATAAAGGCGATGGCTGCCAGCAGGGCGATAGGCACCAGGAGAGTAATAAGCGTGGAGCCTATCTCTGTCGCAAACATATTGTCAAAAACAGATTTTTTCAGGCTTTTGTACTCTGCTGACTGGACAATATCCAATAGCTGCTGCGCCATTTCGCCAGAAACTTCGCGCTGGTTCGTCTGGAGCGTGAAAGTGATGTTTTTGCCCATCATGACAGTATAGTATCTCCGCAGATGTATAGTTACATTGTCATTGGCTTTGGAGTCCATATCTGTCACAAAATAAGTAACGCCGTTGTAATCATAAATTTCAGAACCCGTCACCTGCTCCGAGATTTTTTCATCATCTCCGCTCTCGCAGGAGGCAAGGTACGCTTCAAATACTGCCTGCAGTTCGTTTCCTGATAATTCGGAAAAAGGGGTCGGATCCGCCGCATCAGTGCCGTTTATGAGTATCTCATATGTGAGGTCCTTTGGAACTATCTCAAGATAAATAAAGTTAACCCTCATGAGAGAGCGCAGTTCCTCAACATCGCTAACTCCAAGCAGTTCCAGATAGGCATTGTTTGAAGTGACATTCTGGGTAAAGCATACAAGCTCGTCTGGCACCTGAACCTGCAGGCTTATATCTGCAAGCTTGTAAACGGAAAGCGAGCCAGAATCTGATGCCGATACTCGCGCGCGCAGCGGAGCCGTAAGCGCACAGGCAGCAAAAACTGCCGCAAAAAGCAGCGTAAAGGCGCGTCTTATATTTGGCAAAAAAACGCCATCACAGGCATTCCTGCGTTGTATCTTAAATATGTTCAAAATCATACCTCCCTAATACCATGTTTTATAATTGTAACAGCCGCAAGCACATGCAGAAGTTACTTTAAGATAAACGTAGCATACCATATAACTTTACAAAAATCAATTTAACTGTTATTATATATAGGATTATGTTTAATGGCACTTTATAAAAACACAGTTCCAGAACGGAGATGAAGATATGAGCAAACCGATTGTAGCTGTAGTTGGGCGTCCGAATGTGGGAAAATCAACACTGTTCAACGCGCTGGCAAAGCAGCAGATTTCAATAGTCAAAGACACGCCTGGCGTCACAAGGGACAGGATTTATGCGGACGTATCCTGGCTGGATAAGGATTTTACGCTGATAGATACAGGCGGCATAGAGCCTGATACAGGCGATATTATTTTATCACAGATGAGGGAGCAGGCCGAGATAGCAATAGACACGGCAGATGTGGTTATTTTTATGACAGATGTACGGCAGGGACTGGTTGATTCAGACGAAAAGGTCGCCGATATGCTCCGCCGCTCACGCAAGCCGGTTGTACTGGTGGTCAATAAGGTTGATAATTTTGACAAGCTTATGGCAGATGTTTATGAATTTTATAATCTTGGCATCGGCGATCCGATTCCTATTTCAGCTGCATCAAGAATGGGGCTTGGAGATATGCTTGATGTTGTTGTATCGTATTTTCCGGAACATGCAGGAAAAGATGAAGATGATGAGCGTCCGAAGATTGCCATTGTTGGAAAACCGAATGTAGGAAAATCCTCCATTGTAAACAAGCTGCTGGGCGATAACCGTATGATAGTGTCGGATATTGCAGGTACTACGCGCGATGCTGTGGATACGCCTGTAAAATACAAAGGCAAAGAGTATGTTTTTATTGACACGGCAGGACTGCGCCGCAAGAGCAAAATCAAGGAAGAACTTGAGAAATACAGTATAATAAGGGCGGTATCTGCAGTTGAACGGGCAGATGTTGTTGTTGTCGTTATCGATGCTGTGGAGGGCGTTACCGAGCAGGACGCCAAAATTGCAGGGATCGCGCATGAACGCGGCAAGGGAATCATAATTGCCGTGAATAAATGGGATGCTATTGAAAAGACGGACAAAACAATTTACCAGCATACGAACCGCATACGGGAGACGCTGTCATTTATGCCTTATACGGAGATACTGTTTATTTCCGCATTAACGGGGCAGCGCATGAACAAGCTCTATGATATGATAGATATGGTAATCGAGAGCCAGAATATGCGCATACAGACAGGCGTGATAAATGAGATACTGTCGGAGGCTGTCGCTCTGCAGCCGCCGCCTTCTGACAAGGGCAAAAGGCTGAAAATTTATTATATGACGCAGGTTTCAGTGAAACCGCCTACATTTGTTTTGTTTGTCAATGACAAGAAGCTGACGCATTTTTCATATACCCGGTATATAGAAAATAAGATACGCGAGACATTTGGATTCAGAGGAACTTCGATGAGGTTCATTTACAGGGAGCGGAAAAAAGACGCCTGACCCTGCCATGGTACATGCGGGTTAAAGTTGGATAAGGATGGTGAATGGCATGGAACGTATTATTTGTTTGGTTATCGGCTACCTGGTCGGCGCTGTTTTTCAGACAGGTTACTGGTATGGCAAGATGAACCATATTGACATTAGGGAATATGGAAGCGGTAATGCCGGAACAACGAATGTCATGAGAACTCTGGGAAAAAAGGCTGGAATCATCACATATTTAATCGATGCCTTTAAACCGGTTCTGGCTGCGCTTGTGGTTCATTTTACATTTGGGCATGGCAGGCCTGATGAGATGCTGTTATTCCTTTACAGCGGATTGGGCATTGTGCTGGGGCATAATTTTCCGTTTTATTTGGGTTTTAAAGGCGGAAAGGGTATTGCAGCATCGTCGGGAGTTGTGCTGACGCTGGTGCTGTTTCCGCAGCACTGCTGGTTTTTTACGCTCAGCGGAATTGTCAGTTTTGCGCTTGTAACGGCATTATCCAAGTATGTTTCACTGGGATCGCTGGTGTTTATCCTGTTATTTTTCATAGAATTTGTTGCCTTTGGTTTTGCAGGCTGGCTTCCGATCTCAGGAAGCGGAGTCTATGAGGCGGAGGCACTGGTGTTTGCAATCACGGCGCTTGCCTTTATCCGCCACAGCAGCAATATTTCAAGACTGCTGCACGGAACGGAGCGTAAGATAGGGCAGAAAAAGGCGCAGAAATGAGGTAAATATTTTGGAGAAAAAAATGGCTGATATTACAATTATGGGCGAGGGAAGCTGGGGACTGGGACTTGCGATTCTCCTTAATAATAACGGACATCATGTGAAGGTGTGGTCTATATTCCCGGATAAAATAGAGATGTTGAAAGCTGAGCATGAAAACAGGCAATGCCTGCCGGGCGTGCATCTTCCGGACAGCATTGAATTTACTGCGGATACGGAATATGCAGTATCTTCCAGTGATATAATAGTGCTTGCAGTAGCATCGCCATATACGCGCTCAACAGCAAAGATTTTTGCTCCGTTTGTGCGGAAGGGGCAGTATATCGTCAACGTGGCAAAGGGCATTGAGGAGGAGACGCTGATGACGCTGTGCCAGATCGTTGAAGAAGAAGTCCCGCAGGCGACAGTTGCTGTACTCTCAGGGCCAAGCCATGCGGAGGAGGTAGGCAGGGGCATACCGACTACATGCGTAATTGGAACGCACCATAAAGAGGATGCGGAGTATCTGCAGAATATTTTCATGAGCGATGTTTTCCGCGTTTATACAAGTCCGGATATGCTGGGCATCTGTATCGGGGGCGCGCTGAAAAATGTCATTGCGCTCGCGGCAGGAATCGCGGACGGACTGGGATATGGAGATAATACGAAAGCGGCGCTTATAACGCGCGGGATTGCAGAAATTGCACGGCTCGGCAAAGCTATGGGCGCGGATATACTGACATTTACAGGACTGTCCGGAATAGGCGACCTCATTGTCACCTGCGCCAGCATGCACAGCAGGAACCGCCGCGCAGGCATACTGATAGGCAAGGGTTATACGAAGAATCAGGCCATGGAGGAAGTCCATATGGTCGTGGAGGGCGTTTATTCTGCTAAGGCTGCATGGCTG
>CANRBP010000088.1 GCA_947628875.1 uncultured Lachnospira sp. | reverse complement strand
AAGAGTGATGATAGCAGACGGGCGCATTATAGCTTACATCAATTCACTGGACACAGGAGATACGGCAATATGCAGCCAGATCGAGGAGGAAGCCAGGAGGGACGATGTGCCGATTATCAGAAAAGAGATGGGTAGCCTGCTGAAGGTGCTGATCCGGCTGAAAAAGCCATCCAGGATCCTGGAGGTCGGCACTGCGGTAGGTTACTCATCTGTTCTTATGAGCGGACATATGCCTGATGGCTGCACTATCACAACGATTGAGAATGATGTTCACAGGATCGAGGCGGCCAGGAAAAATTTTGCGAGGGCAGGGGTAGAGAAAATGATCACGCTGATTGAAGATGATGCCGCGGCCGCGCTCAAACAGCTTGAAGGATCATACGATTTCATCTTTATGGATGCGGCTAAGGGGCAGTATATTAATTTCCTGCCGGATATCCTGCGGCTGATGCCTGCTGACGGCCTGCTTGTTTCCGACAATGTGCTGCAGGAGGGCGAGATAGTTCAGTCGCGTTTTGCAGTGATGCGCAGGAACCGCACAATACATGCCAGGATGCGCGAATACCTTTATGCGCTGACTCACATGGAGGATCTTGTGACATCGATCGTTCCGATAGGTGACGGTGCTGCGCTGAGCATTAAGAAGCAGCAGGGAACATGTTAAAAATTTGGAGGCAATATGGCAGGTCATATATATAATGGAAGGGACATAGAACTGCTTGTTCCGGCAAGCAGCCTGGAGGTTCTGAAAACGGCAGTCATATTCGGGGCGGACGCCGTATATATTGGAGGGGAAGCGTTTGGGCTTCGTGCAAAAGCAAAGAATTTTTCGATGCAGGAAATGAAAGAGGGGATTGAATTTGCTCATGAACACCGGGTAAAGATTTATGTGACGGCCAACATTTTGGCGCACAATGATGACCTGGAAAAGGCAAGGGAATATTTTGAGGAAATAAAATCAGTTTCGCCGGACGCTCTGATCATATCGGATCCGGGCATGTTTGTGCTGGCGAGGGAGGTTTTGCCTGATATGGATATTCATATCAGCACGCAGGCCAACAATACCAATTACGGAACATTCAGGTTCTGGCATCAGCAGGGCGCCAAAAGAGTCGTGACTGCAAGGGAACTGTCTCTTGATGAAATACGCGATATCAGGGCGCATATACCTGACGATATGGAGATAGAGACATTTATACATGGAGCAATGTGCATCTCATATTCCGGACGCTGCCTGCTGAGCAGCTTTATGGCCGGGCGTGATGCGAACAGGGGAGCATGCACGCATCCGTGCCGCTGGAAATATTATCTGATGGAGGAGTCAAGGCCGGGGGAATATATGCCGGTTTATGAGAACGAACGCGGCACGTATATTTTTAACTCCAGGGATCTGTGCATGATCGAGCATATACCTGAAATGCTTGAGGCAGGGATAGACAGCTTTAAAATAGAAGGCAGGATGAAAACGGCGCTTTATGTAGCCGCGGTTGCCCGGACATACAGGCTTGCCATTGACGAATTTTTGAAAGATCCGGAGCTTTACAGGGAGCGCATTCCGTTTTACCGGTCAGAACTCCAAAAATGTACCTACAGGCAGTATACGACAGGCTTTTTCTTTGGCAGGCCTGATGAAAATGCGCAAATTTATGACAATAATACGTATATTAAGGAATATACTTATCTTGGAACAGTAGGGGACAAAAATAATGAGGGACTTTATGCGGTCGAGCAGCGCAATAAATTCAGCGTTGGAGAGACAGTGGAGGTCATGCGGCCAGATGGACAAAACATACAGGCGCGCGTCCTTTTGATAAAAGATGAGAATGGCGTGAATATGGAAAGCGCGCCGCATCCAAAGCAGCAGCTCTATGTTGACCTTGGCACAGAACTGCACAGATACGACATTCTGAGAAGAAAAGAGGACTAGTGTTTTCAAAAATGGAAAAGCAATAAAAGGCACGCAGGCACATACTATAATAGAAATATGTGTCAGGGGTGCCTTTCTTTGAAAACATTTGATAAGCCGCTTTCGGCAGAAGAGGAAAAGGTAATGCTGGAACGTTTCCACAGCGGGGACGCGGAGGCCAAAAACATATTGATTGAAAAGAATATGCGCCTGGTCGCACATATGACAAAAAAATATGCGGCGCCTGAAAGAGATATGGATGATCTTATATCCGTTGGAACTATCGGACTTATCAAGGCTATCAATTCATTTAAGCCGGATCGGAGCATCAGGCTGGCAACATATGCTGCAAAATGTATTGACAATGAACTGCTGATGATGCTGCGCTCGGAAAAACGCAAAATGCGGGAAGTGTCCATATATGATCCGATCGGGACCGACAAAGAGGGCAACGAGATCAGCATTATAGAGACAGTTGGCGAGACAAAGGAAGATGTTGTTGAGGATTACATTTTTTCACAGAGAATACGGTGCCTGAATGATTATATGGACTCCGTTCTGACGGAGCGTGAAAAGATGATTATTGTCAACCGCTATGGCATTGGGGGCGGACGGGAGCATACGCAGAATGAAATTGCCAGCAAGCTTGGCATCAGCAGGAGTTATGTGAGCAGGATTGAGAAAAAGGCGCTTGGGAAGCTTAAAAAACTGCTTGAGGATCACAGGCTGTAAAATGCGTAAAGATATCCTTCCGCCAGGACACGGCAAAATATTCGGGAAATAAGAGGCAGGTTTGAGATTTAAAATTCAAACTATTTATTAGCGCTTTATTACAGGATGTATAGATATGGCAGGAAAGAATGAAGAAAATATTATAAAGAAACGCCTTGAACAGGTGAGAGAAATTATGCGCAGGCAGCAGATCAGCCTGTATGTGGTTTTTACAGGGGATTATCATATGTCAGAGTATGCAGGCGATTACTTTGCGGAGCGCAGTTTTTTGTCCGGATTTACCGGTTCGGCCGGAACGCTGGCTGTGACAGATACGGAGGCTGCGCTGTTTACAGACGGGCGGTATTTTATACAGGCAGAACAGCAGCTGGAGGGCAGCGGTATCAGCCTGATGCGCTCAGGAACTCCGGGGGTTTTGACGCTTGAAGAGTACTGTGCCGGACAGCTTGTCCCAGGCGGCGTTCTCGGACTGGACGGAAGAACTGTCAGCGCATGGTCGGGCAGGAAGCTTGAGCAGGCTGCCATGGCAAAAGGAGGACAGTTAAATGATGATTTTAATGCTGTGTCGGATATATGGCAGGATCGGCCGCCTTTTCCATGCAGCACTGTCTTTGAAGTCTGCACAGGCGAAGGACGCAGCAGCAAAATCGGCCGCCTGAGAGCGGAAATGGCAAAAAAAGGGGCAAAAACTCATTTGATAGCGTCTTTAGATGATATTTGCTGGCTGTTGAACCTTAGGGGAAGGGATGTACGGTGCAACCCTGTATTTATGGCTTACTGCATTGTCACGGAGAATGAGGCGGAACTATACACTGATTTGGAAAGGATACCGGACGCGGTCAGGGAAAGCCTTTATGATGATGGTGTCAGGCTGCTGCCTTACGGGCAGATTTATGACGATATAAACAGGCTGTCTGATACTGTTGTGATGGCAGACAGCAGGCGCCTGAATCTGGCTATGTACAAAAAGCTTGAGTCACGGAAGCAGGCAGGCGTCCGCATGATTGACTGCCAGAATCCTTCTGTGAAGATGAAGGCGGTCAAGAACCCCGTGGAGGTTAAAAATCTCAGAGAAGTGCATATTGAAGATGGACTGGCTGTAACAAGGTTTATGTGCTGGCTGAAAAAAGCAGTAAAAGAAAGCGGAACAGTGACGGAAGTACAGGCAGCCGGCTGTCTGGAAAGCCTGCGCAGACGGATACCGGATTATTTGGAACCGAGTTTTGAAACGATCAGCGCCTATGGAGCTAACGCCGCAATGATGCATTATGCCGCCTCTGAGGATAACTGTGCGCAGCTAAAACCCGAAGGGATGCTGCTGGTGGATTCCGGCGGGCAATATCTGCGCGGAACAACGGATATTACGCGCACATTTGCGTTAGGCCCCGTATCCGCTGAAATGATCAGGCATTTTACGCTGGTGCTGAAAGGAATGCTTGCGCTGTCTGATGCCAGATTCCTGGAAGGCTGTACAGGCTATAATCTGGATATCCTGGCCAGGCAGCCGCTGTGGGAGTGCGGCCTGGATTACCGCTGCGGAACAGGGCATGGCGTGGGTTATCTGCTAAACGTCCACGAAGCGCCGAACGGTTTCCGCTGGAAACATCTGATCGGCCAGAATGATCTGTGCGTATTTGAACCGGGCATGGTGACGTCAAATGAGCCTGGCGTCTATGTGGAGGGGCAGTATGGCATACGGATTGAAAATGAAATGGTCTGCGTAAAGGACTATGAAAATGAGTATGGCACTTTTCTGAAATTTGAGACGCTGACCTGCGTTCCGGTCGATCTGGATCTGGTTGACCCTGTATTGCTTGGGGATACGGCCAGAGAGCAGCTGAACCGTTACCATAAGTGGGTATATGCGCAGCTTTCGCCGCATATGGACGGAGAGGAGCTTTCTTTCCTGAAAATGTATACAAGGGCGCTGTGAGAAAAAATGTAGTATGTCGGAGGCAAAATGGATCCAAAAAATGTCGTAAAATTACGGGTATTGATAGATAAGACGCAGCAGAATACGCAGGATGACGAAAAACCTAAGCTGTCTGTGAAAAAGGCATCTCTGGCGGCAGCATGTGTTTTAGCGGTGATGATTTGCATAATTTTTGCCGTTAAATGGCTGAACCGCAACAGGCTGGATCCTTCCGGATACATAAAGCTGTCTTATTTTGGGGCAAACGGCTATGCAGGCGCGGAGTGTTCTGTTGATAAGGAAAAGCTTTACAGGGCGCTTGCAGGCAGGGAAAAAAACATGGATAAGCTTACGGCTTACAGGAATCTGGCTGAATCGTTTGAGGCAGCAGTGCAGGAACGGGACATTTCAAACGGCGACAGGATCGAGGTGTCTGTCAGCTATGATGCGCAGGCGGCAAAGGCGGCAGGAATCGTTGTGACGAAGGACCGCTACACAGTTAAAGCTGCCGGGATTGGGAATGGCGAGCAGATTGACCTTTTCTCGAAGGTCGATATCGTGTTTGCCGGGATCAGTCCTGAGGCATATATGGTCATTGAGAACAACTGGGATGAAGAATATCTCAAAAACCTTGAATTTACCGCAGATAAGCCAGTCGGCATCGCTGCCGGAGACACGGTGGTTATTTCATGCAGTGCTGATCAGTCTGAGCTGGCAAGGCATGGATATATAGTTTCGGAAACATCTGTGCAGCTTGCCGCAGACAGGCTTAGTTCCTATGTTGAAAATGCCGGCCAGCTTGACGGCAGCCTGCTTGAAAAAATCAAATTGGAGGCAGTCGGGGCGGTTGAAGAGCAGACGGAGGACAGGTCATTCAGGATGCTCTACCGTGCTACAGGCGATCAGGAATACCTCTATACGCTTAATGACGAACATGCGGAGAATATCGAACTGGTTTCCTCGGTGTTTTTAACAAGGAAAGATAAGGAGGGGAGCGGAGAGGCCAATTACCTGTATTTAGTATGCCGTGCCGATGTCTCAAATGATGAGGAATCAATAGAAGTATTTTTTATATTTGAATATTCGCAGGCATTTTTGACAACGGACGGGCAGTGCGATATTGCCCATGATGAGCCGGAGAAGCGTTATACATGCGGAACGGATTATGACAGCCTGTACGCTTCGGCCATAGGTGAAAAGGAAGAGGCGTATGATGTACATGTGTTAGAGTAGAAAGGCAGGGAGAAGCTATGGTTACAGTGGAGCAGCTGCTGAGTGCAGCAGTAGATCAGGGCGCATCGGATATACATATGGCGGCAATGTCAGTGCCGCACATACGCGTATGCGGCAGGCTGCGGCCGTTAGGTTATCCGCAGCTGGGCGGCGATGACCTTGAAAGGCTTGTGATGGGGCTGATGGATGATGCGCAGATCAGGAAATACCGGGAAAAGAGGGAAGTTGAATTTGCAGCCAGTATTCCGACTGTAGGACGGTTCAGGATAAATGCATTTTACCAGCAGGGGCAGGCGGCCTGCGTGATCCGTTATATTCTGCCGTCAGAAGAACTGGAAGAAGTTTACAGTTTCCCCGATGAGGTAATGGCGCTGTCAGAGCTGCAGAGCGGATTGGTTCTTGTGAACGGGCCGTCGCGCAGCGGGCGCTCCACAACGCTTGCTGCAATTCTGGAGAGGATAAACATGAAGCGGCCGGTTCATATTATTACGCTTGAGCATCCGGTTGAATACATATACAGGCCGGAGAAGGCTGTGATCAGCCAGCGTGATGTAGGCACTGATGTATTTTCATATGAAGACGGGCTTAAAGGAGCAATGCATGCGGATGCAGATGTTATCATGCTTGGCGAGGTTGAAAGCGCTGGTGCGGCAAGGCTGGCTTTGAGTGCAGCTGAAAGCGGCTGTCTTGTATTTGCCTCATTGCCGGTTTGTCCGCATTCATCAGGCAGAGATGCGCAGGAAAGGCTGCTTGGCATGTTTCCGCCGGCGGAGGACAGGCAAATGCGCAGGCGTCTTGCGGACTGCCTGAAAGCGGCAGTTACGCAATGGGTTGAGGAAAACGATCAGGGGAACAGGGTAGTTTTTGAAATAGAAGCATAAAGAAGGGACTGGCGCGCTAAGAATATAAGCACGGGATATGGCATCGGCTGATTTGAACGTGATACCGTATCATGCATGCTTAATCCTTATTGCGCCAGTCTTTATTTTACCCTGAAAGTATATTAAAAAAATATAAAGATATTTACAAGTAATAAATAATATGCTAAAATATAAATATCAATAGAAATTTTTATATATTTATGAAAACAAGGAGGGAAGCTTTGTACAGTGAGGTGTACAGTACAACGCTGGTCGGTTTGTCGGCGCAGATCGTCAGCGTTGAAACAGATGCAGGCGCCGGCCTGCCATCATTTGAGATGGGCGGGTATCTGGCGGCACAGGTCAAGGAAGCCAGGGATCGCGTGAAAGTAGCTATTAAAAATTCAGGCATACAGATACGTCCTCAGCGCATTGTCATAAATATTTCACCGGCAGACATACGTAAGGCAGGAACAGGGTTTGACCTTCCTATCGCAGCAGGCATACTTGCGGCAAACCGTGAGGTGGATGCATCAAGGCTGCGCGATACAGTGATTGTTGGGGAACTGAGCCTTGACGGCAGCGTTAATGGCGTAAACGGCGTGCTGCCGTCTGTGCTTGCGGCAAAGGAGCATGGTTTTTCAGGCTGTATCGTGCCTTATGAAAATCTGGCTGAGGGCGCTGGCGTTGAGGGCATCAGAGTATATGGGGCAAAGAGCCTGGCTGAGCTTGTCGGCTTTTTAAACGGCGATGCAAGGCTGAATGAGCCTTCTCCTGATAGGGCAGTGGCGAATTCGCAGCCGGAACAATACCAGATGGATTTCGGCGACATTATGGGGCAGACGGCGGCTAAGAGGGCTACGCTGATCGCTGTGGCAGGCATGCATAATATCCTGTACATAGGCACG
>CANRBP010000087.1 GCA_947628875.1 uncultured Lachnospira sp. | reverse complement strand
TATTACGGGTCTGTTCCGGATGCAGCAGGCATAGAATAGTGTTGAGCAACAGCACAGAAAGAGGAATTTATGGGAAATACACTGGCAGAATTGGCAAAACAGGCGCAGGAGCAATATAATAACAGAATTATACTGGCAAAGGTAGACGGGCAGCTGCAAGAGATAAACAGCCGGGAAATAAACGGTGAACAGGTTGAGTTTGTGACAACGGACACGGCAATAGGAAATGAAACATACAGGCGCAGCGCAGTTTTGCTTATGCTGAACGCACTGTATAAAACGGCTCCTAAGGGCAGCATACGCCGCGTGTGTGTAGAATATTCCATAAGCAAGGGATTTTATTGCAGCGTTCAGGGCAGCCTGAAAATCAGCGAAGAATTTCTTGCGCAGATACGTGAAAAAATGAAGAAAGATGCAGAGGCAGACTTGCCGATAGAAAAGCATCTCATGAAAACAAAAGAAGCGATTGAGCGGTTTAAAAAGCACGGTATGGAAGACAAGACACGCCTGTTTAAGTACAGGCGCAGTTCATATGTAAATGTATACAGGCTTGATGGCTTTGAGGACTATTTTTATGGATATATGGCACCGTCAACCGGCATCTTAAAAATATTTGACTTGTTTGCCTATGACGAGGGGTTTGTGCTGCAGCTTCCTGTGCGTGAAAAGCCTGATGAAGTGCCGGTGTTTGCGCCGCCTGAAAAACTGTTCCAGGTTTTAAAAGAGACAACGCAGTGGGCGGATATGCTTGACCTTGATACGGTAGGCGCGCTCAATGACCATATAACACAGGGCGACATAGGGTCAATGATCCTTGTGCAGGAGGCGCTTCAGGAGCAGAAAATTTTTGAGATCGTGCAGAAGATACAGCAGAAGCCGGGCATCAAATTCATCATGATCGCCGGGCCTTCATCTTCCGGAAAAACAACATTTTCCCACAGATTGTCGGTACAGCTCTGTGCAAAAGGATATAAACCGCATCCGATCGCTGTTGATGATTATTTTGTGGAGCGGGAGCAGACGCCGAGGGACGAAAACGGGGATTATGATTTTGAGGATTTCCATGCCATTGACATAGAACTTTTTAACAGCCACATGAATGCGCTGCTTGACGGAAAAGAAGTCTCATTGCCTACCTTTAACTTTAAGACAGGCAAAAAAGAATATCATGGTAAAAAATTAAAGCTGGAAAAAGAGGATATTCTGGTAATCGAAGGCATACATTGCTTAAATGATGCGCTTTCGTATTCCCTGCCTCTGGAAAGTAAATTTAAGATTTATATAAGTGCGCTGACACAGCTGAATGTTGACGAACACAACCGTGTTGCGACAACAGATGGAAGGCTGATACGCAGGATGGTCAGGGATTCAAGGACAAGGGGCGCGTCAGCCAAGAGGACGCTTGCCATGTGGCCTTCTGTCAGGCGCGGTGAGGAACGCAACATTTTTCCGTTTCAGGAGCAGGCCGATGTTATGTTTAATTCAGCGCTCGCCTATGAGCTGGCGGTGCTTAAACCATATGTAGAACCGCTTCTGTTTTCAATAGGCGAACAGGAACCAGAATACCAGGAAGCAAAAAGACTGTTGAAGTTCCTGGAATATTTCCTGCCATGCGGAACAGAAAACATTCCTATAAACTCCATATTGCGCGAATTTGTAGGCGGAGGCTGCTTTAAATTGTAGAGCCGGTTTCGCCGCATGTTTTATCAGCCGTAGGCGGCATGGCTGCAAATGAGAAAGATTTGCGGTATTCGCCGGCGCTTGAAAACAGCTCCGTTATATAGCGCTCCATCTCATTTTGCCCGGCATTATCCGCTGAGAGATGTTCACGGATGCGCGTAAGCTCCATAATGTACTCATCTAGCAGGGGACAGATGGCATCGCGGTTCGCATCGCAGATCTGCGACCACATTTCCGGGGAAGAAGCTGCAATGCGTGTCGTATCCCGGAAACCGCCTGCGGCCAGCAGATGCATATGATTTTCTGCATCATCATTTTCCAGTACCAGTTTGGCCAGAGCCGCAGCAACTAAATGCGGCACATGGCTTATGCCTGCGACTGAGCGGTCATGCAGGGCAGGATCCATCACAATAGGAACCGCGCGCATCTGCGTGACGAGATCCGTATAAGCGGACAGCCTTTCCTGACTGGTCTGTGCGGTCGGAGTGATTACATACCTGGCGCAAGCCAGAAGTCCGGCGCTGGAATTGGCATAGCCGGTCTGCTCGGAACCTGCCATTGGGTGGCCGCCGATAAAGCAGGCGGACAGTCCCTCCGCTTCAGCTGCTTTATGGACTATGCCCTTCACGCTTCCGACATCAGTGATAATGCAGCTCTCTTTTATGACAGTTTTCAGAGCTGCAAGGTATCCGGTCATAGTGACAACCGGCGTGCATAAGAAAACAAAGTCGCAGCTGCCGAAACGGCTGTCAACTGAATCGGCCGCCGTGTCAACAACGCCTTCCCTGCAGGCAGCCTCGATGGGCGCCTTGCTTCGGCTTGTGACGATAATCCTGCAATCAGGGTATGCGCGGCGCAAAGCCTTGGCAATGGAGCCGCCTATCAGGCCAAAACCCACAAAGCCGAAACAAAATGTTCTAATATCATTCCCAATACTCATAGTGCGTCCACACCTTTCTGAATATCACTCTAGCATAGTAATGTACTAAATAAAATAATAAAACACAATGTACTTGAAAAAATACATGTCAGATAGTAAAATAATAATATATAGAAAGAACGGTTAAATGCAAATTAAATATCTGTACGAAGATAGAAAAAGGAGGCTGATTTATGAGGCGATATGAGACAGCGGATATCCGGAACGTGGCCGTATTTGGCGGCAGCGGATGTGGCAAGACGACATTGGTGGAGGCGGCAGTATTTGCTTCCGGGAAGCGCGACCGGCTGGGAAGCGTGACAGCCGGGAATACAGTCAGCGACTATGACAAACAGGAAGCGGCACGCGGGTTTTCCATTAATATGTCAGTCATTCCGCTGGAGTGGGGCGGATGCAAGATTAATCTGATGGATACGCCGGGCGGATTGGATTTTACCGGAGAACGGGAAGCGGCAGCGAGCGCGGCGGATGCAGCAGTTATTGTAGTCAATGGCAAGAGGGGCGTTGACATGGGAGTAGATATGGCGTGGCGTTTATGCGACCGTTATCAGCTTCCAAGGATCGTGTTTGTGACAGCAATGGATGATGACGATGCAAGTTACAGGCAGGTCGTTGAGGATTTGACGAAGCAGTACGGGAACAGGATCGCGCCATTCCACATGCCTATAAGGAAAGATGGACGCCTGATAGGATATGCAGATATCACAAGGATGGAAGCGCGGCAGTTTGTCGGAATTGGCAAATATGAGCAGATGGAGATACCGGATTACTGTATGCCGTATTTTGATCAGTTCAAGAAAATATTAAACGAGGCTGTGGCATCGGCTGACGAAGATAATATGGAAAAATATTTTGCCGGCGAGGATTTCACAGAGGCGGAGATGGACAGCGCGCTGCGTCTTAACTGCATTGACGGCAGCATTATTCCTGTAACGATTGGTTCTGGATTGCATGTGCATGGCGTATATATGCTTCTCGATGCCATAACAAGGTATCTTCCGGCACCGATGAAAGCGCGCGCCGGTATCAATGTCGCCAACAACAGTATTTACGATTGTATTTTTGATCCCAGGGATAACCTGGTAGCGCAGGTATTTAAGACAATATCTGACCCGTATATCGGAAAGTATTCTATCGTGAAAGTATATTCCGGTACGCTCAGGGCAGACAGTATGGCATTTAACCCGGCTCATGACACGGAGCAGAAGATAAGCAGGTTATACTATATCAGCGGAGATGATTTTGAACAGACAGATCAAATAATTGCAGGAGATATTGGCGCAGTGCCGAAACTTGCAGACGTTTTGACGGGTGACTGCCTTTCAACGAAGGTGCGTCCGGTGAAACTGAACCCTATCGAGTTTGAATACCCGTATACAGTGAAGCGGTATAAGGCGCTTGATAGAGGCGATGAAGATAAAGTATATGTTTCTCTCCTGAAACTTGCGGAGGAGGACAGGACGCTGCGCGTGGAGAATGACTTGGCTAACGGGCAGCAGCTGATACGCGGTATTGGCGAGCAGCAGCTGGAAATAGTTGCGGCAAAGCTGTTAGACAAGTACAGGATCAAAATTGAACTTACCGCACCGAGTATCTCATACAGGGAAACGATTTGCGCCGTAGCGGAAGGGCATGGCAGGTATAAGAAACAGACAGGCGGACATGGGCAGTTTGCTGATGTCGTTATCAGCTTTGAACCGTCCGGCAACCGTGACATACCGTATATTTTTGACGAGTGTGTCGTGGGCGGCGCGGTTCCTAAGAATTTTTTCCCGGCGGTAGAAAAAGGCATTGAGGAGAGCGTGCAAAAAGGCTTGCTTGCAGGTTATCCTGTGGTAGGTTTGAGGGCAGTGCTGAAGGACGGCGCAGCCCATTCGGTAGATTCCAGCGAGAACGCGTTCAAGATGGCGGCTGAACTGGCATTTAAAGATGCATATATGGAAGCAAAACCAATCCTTCTTGAACCGATTGCAAGCGTCAAAATATATGTTCCTGCAAAGTATACAGGCGATGTCGTAGGCGATCTGAAGACGCGCCGCGCGCGTGTTATGGGTATGGTGCCGGAGAGTACCGGTGATTCCTATATAGAGGCGGACATTCCAATGTCAGAACTGGACGGATATCTCTCAAAGCTGCGATCGATAAGCGGCGGCTATGGCCATTTTGAATATTCGTTTTCCAGGTACGGGCAGGCGCCTGACTCGGTTGTCAAACAGCTGGCAGCAAACTGAACTGAATAATTTTTACACAGGCAGAGGGACTGCTGCATGATGCGGCGGTCTCTTTTGCTGTTTCACGTGCATTTTTAAAAAGCCTGCCGGAAGCTTGGAAAACAGGCGCTGCGGGCGGCTGCGAGGCGAATAATTTCTTGACAAATGCCCATGTTATGCTACAATACAGATTAGTTTAAATGGACAGATCACTGGAAGGAGGAAGGTTTGTTATGGCAGCAACGTACAACCACAAATCAGTAGAAAAAAAGTGGAGAGGCAGATGGGAGGCACATCCGATTAATGTCAATGATGGCAGAAAACCGAAATATTACTGCTTGGATATGTTTCCGTATCCATCAGGAAGCGGACTTCATGTAGGGCATTGGCGCGGATATGTGATAAGTGATGTGTGGAGCCGATACAAAATGCTGCATGGCTACTACGTTATCCATCCGATGGGATGGGATGCTTTCGGACTTCCTGCTGAGAATTATGCGATCAAGAACGGCGTCCACCCTAAGATCTCAACTGCGCAGAACGTGGCCAACATTAAGCGGCAGATAAAGGATATTTCCGCAGTGTATGACTGGGATATGGAAGTCAACACGACAGATCCGGAATTTTATAAATGGACGCAGTGGATTTTTGTAAAAATGTTTAAAGCGGGACTTGCATACGAAAAAGAGATGCCTATTAACTGGTGTCCGTCATGCAAGACCGGCCTCGCAAATGAGGAGGTCGTAAATGGCTGCTGTGAGCGCTGCCATTCTGAGGTGACAAAGAAAAACCTGAAACAGTGGATGCTAAAGATTACCGCTTATGCCGACCGCCTGCTGGAAGATCTCGACCAGCTTGACTGGCCGGAAAAGGTAAAGAAAATGCAGAGCGACTGGATCGGCCGTTCATATGGCGCGGAGGTTGACTTTAAGGTAGAGGGAACAGATAAGGCCATTACTGTTTATACGACAAGGCCTGATACGCTTTATGGAGCAACATTCATGGTGCTCGCGCCTGAGCATGTGATGGCGAAGGAACTGGCAACGGACGAGACGAGAGAGGACGTGGAGAATTATATATACAGGGCGTCAACGCGCTCGAATATTGACCGTATGCAGGATAAAGAAAAGACGGGCGTATTTACCGGCAGTTATGCGATCAACCCTCTAAATGGCGCAAAAGTGCCGATCTGGTTATCGGATTATGTACTGGCTGATTATGGCACGGGCGCTATAATGTGCGTTCCGGCACATGATGACAGAGATTTTGAGTTCGCAAAGAAATTCAGCCTGCCTATCATTCAGGTTATCGCGAAGGACGGCAGGGAAATAGAAAATATGACAGAGGCGTACACTGAGGCTTCCGGCACGATGATAAACTCCGGTGAATGGAACGGAATGGAGTCATCAGTGCTCAAGCGCGAAGCGCCTGCCATGATTGAAAAAATGGGATATGGACGCAAAAAAGTCAATTACAAGCTGCGCGACTGGGTATTCTCAAGGCAGCGTTACTGGGGAGAGCCGATACCTATCGTGCATTGCCCTGACTGCGGATGCGTGCCTGTTCCGGAAGACCAGCTGCCGGTGCTGCTGCCGGAGGTTGAGAAGTATGAGCCGACAGGCACAGGCGAATCGCCGCTTGCAGCTATTGACTCATGGGTAAATACGACATGCCCGTGCTGCGGAAAGCCTGCAAAGCGCGAAACGAACACCATGCCTCAGTGGGCAGGTTCGTCCTGGTATTTCCTGCGCTATGTAGACAATAAAAATAAAGAGGAGCTTGTGGGAAAAGAGCGGGCAAGCCAGTATCTTCCGGTTGATATGTATATCGGCGGCGTTGAACATGCCGTGCTGCATCTGCTCTATTCGAGATTTTATACAAAGTTCCTGCATGACATAGGCGTTGTGGATTTTGATGAGCCGTTTAAGAAACTGTTCAATCAGGGCATGATAAACGGAAAGAACGGCGTGAAAATGAGCAAGTCTATGGGCAATGTTGTTTCGCCGGATGATCTGATTGAGGATTATGGCTGCGATGCGCTGAGAATGTATGAGCTGTTTGTAGGCCCGCCTGAGATGGATGCGGAGTGGGACGACAGGGGCATAGACGGCGTCCGCCGCTTTATTTCCAGGTTATGGAACCTGATTCAGGACAGTGCTGCAGCTCCGGCTGCGGAGACGGCGGATATGATAAAGCTCAGGCATAAGATGATCTATGACATTACGGCAAGGCTTGAAAGCTTTAGCCTTAATACCGTTATCAGCGGCTTTATGGAATATACAAACAAGCTGATTGAACTGGCAAAACGCCAGGGCGGCATAGATAAAGAGACAATGGACACGGTAGTGACGCTTCTTGCGCCGTTTGCGCCTCATGCAGCTGAGGAACTTTGGGAGACGCTTGGCCATGAAGAGAGCGTATTTGAAAATAACCAGTGGCCGCAGGCTGACGAGGAAGCCATGAAAGATGACGCGCTTGAGATCGCCATTCAGGTAAATGGCAAGATGAAAGGCAAGGTCACGCTGGCGGTTGACGCAGACCGTGATACGGCGCTTGCGGCAGCGCGTGAGGCGCTGGGCAGCAGGTATCCGGAAAATGCAATAAAAGAAATTTACGTGCCGGGCAAGATTATAAACATTGTAGCAAAATAATCTGTTGCCGGTGACGGAAACAGGTACAGAGGCAGAAAGAGTGGAATACAATTTAACCAAAGAAGCTGATAATTTTAATAT
>CANRBP010000086.1 GCA_947628875.1 uncultured Lachnospira sp. | reverse complement strand
CACATGGTAAAGCTTCAAACTCTCCAAGTTTTTCGGGTTCTGAATCCTTAGCCAGTTTTACTCTCATGCAATTATATTTTACAAGATTAGTCTGTTTTACATTTTCAATGTTAAACGAATAGCTTACATAATACAGATATCCGTCTCTAATCTTAAATGCCTGGCTATTCCGTAAATATGTCGTTATATCTTCACTTTTATTTTCAGCTATAACTGCCACCCTGGTCTTATCGCCAAATTGAGGATTGTATTGGTTAAGATAATATTCTTCATGTTTGTTGTTTTCAACCGTGTAGATTTTACCGTCATAATAAAATACTTCGTCTCCATAACATTCCTCTACTTTTCCGAAGTCTGTATATATATATGTTGCGTCCCTAAGGTATGCTGCACATTTTTCACCTGAATGGCTGCAGCTTGAATCATAGCAGCAGGGCGAGCAGATATCCATACCAATATCATAATAATATAACATTCCGTTAATTACTAAGTAATAACCATTTTCTGAAATGGCCGCACCGGCTACACATTGGAGCTGCGCTTTATTACTATCATAATTATAATCCTGAAATGATACAGCCTCTTCTTGCCCGGAGTTTTCATTAATTTCATACTTTCCAGAACACCCTGTAACAGCAAGAAGCAATATCAGCATAATTGGCATAATCTTAATATTTTTCATAGATTCCCCTCCTCCGAATATCTTTTAGCTTAAGTGTGAATGCTGTTAAAATAACATCAAACTAAAACATTAGCCGCAAAGCACCGTATAGCCAGTGCTTCACGGCTTGTCTGCAAATTATGCGCATCTTATCCTATGCATTTTATTTAGCCTTATAAATCTGTTTTATGTCCGTTATTTTGCCATCAAGAATATCGCTTTTTTTAACTACGGCCGTGCCAACCGTAGGTATTCCAATCATGCTTCCCTCAACGCCACTCAATTCTTTTAGTCCTGAATCCTTTGTTGTTAAGACAATGTACCTGTCATCCGCGCACATAATGCTTACTATGTGGTTTGTATTTGTCATATCCTTATTACGCGACTCTAATAACTTTACATAATCCTCATCATATTCCAGGTCTATGCTTTGAATAATATCACCCGCCCGGTTTAAAACAGCAATTCTGGCTGTTCCTTCAGATACTGCATGTTCCGTAATAAAGAAATACTCGCCATCCATAATAATGCTGTCAATCGTATCTTCAGAAGAGTAAAGGCATTTACCGGTTTTATTGCTGACAGAATACTGTATGATTTGTTTTCCTTTTTGAGATATAAAATATAAATTGGAATCTCCATCCATACAGCAATCATCATCTATTCCATTTGGAGCCGGAATTCCGCTTCCAAATGCACCCGTGCCATCATCTCCCGAATATTCAAAAATCACTTCAAAATCACCGCTATCAGGATCATATTTTGCTATCGTGTATTCTGACGCATCGATATACACGCTTACTTCGCAGCCTTGTATGTAATACACAGAGTCATCATCAAATAATATTTCGAAACCATCAGGTTTTCCAAAACTGGCGCCACATGGTAAAGCTTCAAACTCTCCAAGTTTTTCGGGTTCTGAATCCTTAGCCAGTTTTACTCTCATGCAATTATATGTGACTTTTACAAGCTCATTCTTTTTTACATTTTTAGGGTCAAATGAATAGCTTGCATAATACAGATATCCGTCTCTAACCTTAAATGCCTGGCTATTCCATAAATATGTCGTTATATCTTCACTTTTATTTTCAGCTATAACTGCCACCCTGGTCTTATCGCCAAATTGAGGATTATATTGGTTAAGATAATATTCTTCATGTTTGTTGCTTTCAACCGCGTAGATTTTTCCGTCATAATAAAATACTACATCTCCATAACATTCCTCTACTTTTTTTTCGGATCCTGTATATGTTATGTCCCTAAGGTATGCTGCACATTTTTCATCTGAATGGCTGCAGCTTGAATCATAGCAGCAGGGCGAGCAGATATCCATACCAATATCATAATAATATAACATTCCGTTAATTACTAAATAATAACCATTTTCTGAAATGGCCGCACTGGCTACACATTGGAGCTGTGCTTTATTATTATCATAATTATAATCCTTAAATGATACAGCCTCTTCTTGCCCGAAGTTTTCATTAATTTCATAATTTCCAGAACACCCTGTAACAGCAAGAAGCAATATCAGCATAATTGGTATAATCTTAATATTTTTCATAGATTACCTCCCTCCAAAATATCTTTTGATTATAAATTACTCCTTTCTTCATGTGATAGAAATATTGCATTATTATTTCTCTTTCTTAATAATAACACATTTAATTGGGTTTGTCTCGTAAAGGGTACAACTTACATGTAAAAAGGTACAATTTACATGTTCATATATTAATAATATAATAAGTTTATTATATTTTACGCATTTTTAATATTTATAGTATTTTATTATTTCTATCAGAAATTAAAATATATTACAAAATATTGACAAACGCCTTATTGTGATTGTAAAATATTTAAATAATTACGCAAAGACGGTGCGTTTATTTAACAATGCTATACAGGAGGACTTATAAAATGAATGAAAAATCAACCGAAATTTTTGCAAATGCACCTATTCCAAAGGCTGTCATTACCAATATCCTGCCATCTATTATCAGTATGATAATGGTGCTTGTCTACAATCTTGCAGATACCTTCTTTATCGGACAGACAAAAAACGCATACATGGTAGCGGGCGTCTCCGTTGCAACGCCTGCGTTTATGATTTTCATGGCTGTTGGCATGATGTTCGGCGTTGGCGGCACATCATTTATTTCACGCAAGCTCGGCGAAGGAAATTTTAAAACAGCTAAAAAAACGTCTTCGTTCTGCTTTTGGACCAGCCTGTCTATCGGCGTTGCGGCATTATTTTTTATGATATTCTTTGCCGCTCCTATCTGCCGGGCGATTGGCGCAAGCGATGACACTGTTGGATATGCAGCTGAATATATACGCATCGTGGCAGTTTCTATCCCGTTCCTTATTATCAGCAATACTTTCAGCAATATCATAAGAGCTGAGGGAAAACCGCAGGTTGCCATGTTCGGCATGATTATCGGCAATCTTATCAACATTATATTGGATCCAGTCATGATCCTTGGCATGGATCTCAATGTGGCCGGTGCCGCCATTGCCACTGTTCTGGGAAATGTATTTTCGGCATGTTTTTATACATACCATCTGGCGAAAAAAAGCGAATTGCTGTCTATCCGCCTGACAGATTACACAGCCGGAAGCGGCGTTGCAAAAAATGTATTTACAATAGGCGTGCCGTCCGCTTTAAACAGCGTGCTCATGAGTTTCTCAAATATCCTGATAAACAACCTGATGGCAGGATACGGAGATATGGCAGTTGCCGGACTCGGCGTTGCCATGAAAGTCAACATGATTGTCGTTATGCTGCTCATCGGACTTGGTACCGGCATTCAGCCGCTGCTTGGCTATTGCTACGGAGCCGGTAATAAAAAAAGATACATGGGTATTTTGCGTTTTTCCTGCATGCTGGCCTTGGGAATGAGCCTTGTCATGACTGCCATCTGCTATTTTGGAGCCGGATTCCTGGTGCGCGCATTTCTTGACAATCAGGATGCATACACATACAGCATAATTTTTGCACGGACATATATATACTCAGGCCCGATAATGGGCATACTGTTCGTATTTATCAATGCAATCCAGTCAATGGGAGCCGCGCTTCCGGCGCTAATTTTGAATATCAGCAGGCAGGGGCTTATTTATATTCCTGTCCTGTTCCTGTTTAAAAATATTTTTGACAATGCAAGAATGCTGGCAGCAGCACAGCCGATAACCGATTATGTATCGGCAGCGCTTGCTATAATCCTTTTCTTTATCAGTTACAATAAATATTTTAAAAAGCAGCAGCAAAAAAATTATGATAATTAAAAAATTCAGCCGTCACTTTCTGTCAGTGACGGCTGATTAAATTTTTTTCTAATTTAATTTCCCTGGCGCAGGTTCTTTAACGCGCTTGACAGTTTGATCGGATTGCCATAGCGCAGCGTACCCATTCTGTATATTTTTGAGCCGATTATTCCCACAACGGCTGTTGATACTGCCAAAATGACAAACGACAGCACTATCTCCCAGGCTGCCACTGTTCCCATTGCAACACGTGCAAACATTGCGCTGTACGAGCTTATTGGCAGGAATGACGCTGCTTTGATGACTATGCCGTCCACATCCATCAGCTGGATAAGGACTGCAAAATATACTATCATGATAATCATCTGAATGCCGCCGGCCGCTTTGTTGATATCTTCCGTCTTGGATACAAGCGCTCCCATTGCGCCGTAAATAAATGTGTAAAATAAAAATCCGCCCAATCCAAAAAATGCAAATGTCAGCAGGACATTTCCAGGTATGTCAAAAACCATATCCAGCATTCCGCCCCAAGCATCCTGATTCAGCTTGTACGCGCCCAGAATAATGCCCAGCACAATGCCTGACTGCAAAAGCGCTGCGATTGCCCCTGCAATAACTTTTCCAAAAAACAGGCTGTTCGGATCCGTGCTTGTCATAAGGACTTCAATCGTCCGATTGCTTTTTTCCTGCGTGACGGACGTTGCAACCATAACTCCGTAAGAGATAATAATCATAAAGATTACGATTACCAATCCATAACAGTACCAGTAATTGTTTGCCATATTTTTTCCAAGCACTGTGACTCTCGCATCAATTTCCGGCGCAAATATGTTATAGACCTGCTCGTAGTCAAGGCCGTTTTCCTCACAGTATTTCATCTGCCCCATTACGCCAAGCGCCTGCTCAAACAGACTCTGGTTCATATCCATCATGCTCTGGTTATAAACAAAATACTCAAAGGAATTAAGGGAATCCACCGCAAAACCGGCATCTGCATCACGCGCTTCAATTTTTTCCTTCAATGCTTCAACGCTGTCTGCTTTTTCCCAGCGGACGCCGCCAAATACCATTTGCAGCACCGACATATCCGAAAATACGCCGTTTTTGTCATAGAGCAGCATGCATTCGGCATCCGCAGAATCAGAAGCATCTGCATCACTGTCCTGCTCCCAGCCTCCTGAAACTGGCGTATCGTCCTCACCAATCCCAAGGTCGATTATATTCGGAAGGAACATCAGCAGTCCCGCGATGAGCGCCACAAGAATCGTAGTTATCATATAGCTTTTATTTTTCAGGTAATTCATCAATTCATATTCAAGGACAACAAAAAATTTTTTCATGCCAGCTCCTCCTTTTTTTCTTCCTCACCGACTTCAGATACAAATATGTCATTCAAAGAAGGTTTGTAACTTTCAAAATGCTCAATCTCAATATTGTTTGCGAGCAGGCATTCCAGGATTTCCCGCCGGCTGGTATTTTTAAGGCTGCGCAGAATCAGCTCATCTCTGGTACGTCCTGTTATCTGCAGCCTGTCCGGCATTTTTTCTGCCAAAAAAGATGAAAGCATATCCAGGCTCCTGTCTGCGGCCGACAAAACTATCTGGTTTTCCCCAAAGCGTTTTTTTATGTCCGCAAGATCTCCGGACAAAACGACCTCGCCTTTGTTTATAATGGCAATATCCTCACAAAATTCCTCCACGTAACTCATCTGGTGGCTGGAAAAAATAACAATTTTATCCTCGTCTATCATTTCCCTGACTACAGACTGCAATATCTGCGAATTAACAGGATCCAAGCCGCTGAACGGCTCATCCAGGATAATAATCTGCGGATCGCATACCAGTGTTGAGGCAAGCTGTACTTTCTGCTGGTTTCCCTTTGAAAGAGTCTCAAGCTTGCGTCCCTCATACTCCCGCATTTCAAGCCTGTCCAGCCACTTTCTGGCGTTTGCAGCCGCCTTCGCCTTTGGTATTCCGCGCAGCCTGCCCAGATAAACCATCTGCTCAAAAACTGTTTTTTTCGGATACAGGCCTCTCTCCTCCGGCAAATATCCGATCTGATGCTCACGCTGGTTGAATTTCTTGCCGTCAAGAAAAACTTCACCGGAATTTGCATGGAATACATCCATCAAAATCCTGATTGTGGTTGTTTTCCCGGCGCCATTCCTGCCCAAAAGTCCCAGTGCCCTGCCGCTCTCAACCGCAAAGGAAATTCCATGAAGCACCTGTGTATCACCAAATTTTTTTGTGATATTCCTAACTTCCAATTTCATGCTGACTCTAATCTCCTCCTGATGTTCTATTAACTTTTTCTGCCTGAAATGCAAAATCTTTATGAGTATACCATATTATGCGATTAATGTCATCTGTAATATCTTTTTGAGTTTCCACATTTAAAAGACAAATTGCGGAAACTCGCGGAACGCAATGGGACGCTTGTAAAGCAATAGGGATTTTCCAAAAATTCTCTGATATGGAGCAGCAGAAAAAGGAAATGAAAGAGTTTCTCGATGATTTGACCACCCGTGACCAGCGTATGATGTTTGCGGTTCTCACGATGGTTCACACCGCTGACCGCAAGCAGCTTCTGAACGGTAACTCCTTTATTATGGGCGTATCCGGCGGCGGTACAAATCTCGGAGCAAAGCAGAAGTCCATTATTGATCGCTGTACGGCAAGCGTGTACCGCACCTATCAGCAGAACGATTATACCGGAGCTGTGCCGACATTGCAGGACTTCCGTATGGAACTTCTCAAGCAGGACGAGCCGGAGGCACAGGAGATTGCCCTTGCAATCGAGCTGTTTACCAACGGTTCTCTTAACACCTTCGCAAAGAAAACCAATGTGGATACCAGCAACTGCCTGATCTGCTATGACATCCTTGACCTCGGTAAGCAGCTTATGCCTATCGGTATGCTTGTTGTCCTTGACAGCATTTTGAATCGTATCACACAGAACAGAGCCAAGAGCAAGAACACCTATATCTTCATTGACGAGATCTATCTGCTGTTCCAGCACGAGTATAGTGCCAACTTCCTGTTTACCCTTTGGAAGCGTGTCAGAAAGTACGGTGCGTATGCGATGGGTATCACGCAGAATGTGGATGATCTCTTGCAGAGCCATACCGCAAGAACAATGCTTGCAAACTCTGAGTTTATCATTATGCTCAATCAGGCTTCGACTGACCGTTTGAAGCTTGCAGAGCTGCTTAATATCTCCGACTTGCAGATGTCCTATATAACCAATGCGGAAGCCGGACACGGACTGATTAAGGTTGGCAGTTCTCTTGTACCGTTTGCAAATAAGTTTCCGAAGAACACAAAGCTGTATAAGCTAATGACCACGAAACCGGGCGAGAGTGTGTAACTCTCGCCTTGTTGCAAGTTAAAAATCCGCAATGAAATATAATGTCGAAAGGTTTTGCGGTTTATAACCGCAAAACTAATTGAGTTTTTGCGAATTTTGCGATATACTATTTTAAAGATGGAGGTGGTCATCATGATTTACAGACCTATGTATGTGGATAAAATAATGGCTTATGTAGACACTCCCTTTGTAAAGGTACTGACCGGAGTTCGCCGCTGCGGAAAGTCTACGATACTCAAAATGATTATGGAAAAGCTGCAAACGGAGCGGAATATTCCCGCAGACCGTATTGTAAGCTGCCGCTATGATTC
>CANRBP010000085.1 GCA_947628875.1 uncultured Lachnospira sp. | reverse complement strand
TGCCGGGACTGCACGGATATACCCCGGGCGAATTGACGCAGCCGCACACATAGACATAATACAGCTCCTCCGCTGTATCCTGAACGGATTCATCTTCCTGCTTTGTCTGACGGACTGACTCCTCATAAAAAACGCCGTCATTTACGCCGCCGGACTGCCGTGCGCAGTAGGTCACTCCGCACACGGCCGCCAGCAAAACAGCGGAGATATATTTTAAAAGGTTCCTGTTTTTTTCCAGTATCTTTCTTATTGTTCCGGTCATGTAAACCTCCTTTACCCAAAAACTGCTGTTTTGAATAAAGGAACCCTGTTATCACTTATTATTGTACAAAATTCATTTTGCAAATACAAGAGCAAAATCTCTTGGAGTTTCCGCATTTTGTATTTTAAATGCGGAAACTCAATCAAAAATATTTAAAGAATTTTATACATCTTTGCAATTACCATAAAAGTATAGTACAATGTTTTTCATAAATAATACAGTGTATAGGAGGACTATTTTGAAGAAACTAAAACTGCGCCGTCCTGCATTTAACTTGCTCGACAGCTCTGACAGCCCGATTCCAGGCGGCAACATCTGCTTTTTGATAGCATTTGTCATTCCCCTGGTGATTTTCGGCGCTCTTTATTATGTACGCAACTTTTTCCCATTTGGCGAGCTCTGCTATCTGCGTTCTGACATGTATCACCAGTACGCGCCATTTTTTTCTGAACTCTGGCATAAGCTCTCAAACGGGGAGTCCCTTTTTTATTCATGGGATATCGGCATGGGGACTAATTTTTTGTCTCTGTTTGCCTATTACCTTGCCAGTCCGTCCAACTGGCTGGTTTTGCTTTTTCCTCAAAAGTACATGATCGAGGTCATGAATGTTTTTATTATTTTAAAGCTTGCCGGTTCAAGCACAACACTGACCTACTATATTTCAAAGCATTTTCATACCAAAAAATGCATAATTGTCCTGTTTGGCATATTTTATGCACTTTCGGCATACACGGCTGCCTACAGCTGGAACATCATGTGGCTGGACTGCATCCTGCTGCTTCCTCTGATCATGCTCGGACTTGAGCGCCTCGTGAAGGAAAATAAGGGTTTTTTATACTGCATCAGCCTCGGCCTCTGCATACTGTCCAACTATTATATCTCTATTATGGTATGCATAAGCGTCATTTTATATTTCATTGTCCTGCTGATCTCATATGACGGCGTCCGCAGGCCTATTGTTTACCTTAAAAAATTCCTGCACTGGGTACTTTATTCGCTGCTTGCCGGCGGAATAGCAGCCATTTTGCTGCTGCCCGAGCTGTATACGTTTTCGCTGTCAGCCTCAAGCTCGTTTTCTTTTCCTAAATCACTCAGCATTTATTTTTCGCTGATGGAAATGCTTGTGCGCCAGCTGATAAATGTTCCTGTCCATATGGGACTTGAGCACTACCCGAACATATACTGCGGCGTTGCCGTGCTGCTGCTGATTCCGCTTTATGTCATGAATAAGCAAATAAACACGCGGGAAAAAATCGGAAAATGCACTATACTTTTGATTTTTCTGCTATCCTATAACATGAACATACTGAACTTTATCTGGCATGGCTTCCATTATCCAAACAGCCTGCCATGCCGTCAGGCATTTATTTATATTTTTTTCCTGCTTGCAATGGGGTATGAGGCTTTTCACCATCTAACATTTTCAAGCTGCAGGCAGATAGTTGGCGCTTTATGGATAGCTCTGGGGTTCCTTGTGCTGGCTGAGGAAGTTTTTAAGGGCAGCGAATTGTACAATACAAAAATATTTTATATCAGCGGAGCATTTATATTAATCTATGCACTGCTTTTATACATGCACAAACGCGTAAACTGGCAGGTGCCTCTGCTGCTGGCCGCCTTTGCCGCGTCCATCGTTGAGGTTACAATCAATATGGAGTCAACCGGCCTTGGCGCTACCAACCGCACATCTTACCTGCTTGATTATAATGCCGTCAAAACAGTCAGCCAGACAGTTGCGGCAGAAGATGATTCCTTGTACCGCATGGATAAAATCTGGGGCGCGCGCTCAAAGAATGACGGCGCATGGCACAATTACCATACTATTTCAACTTTTTCCTCGACTTCCAGCAGAGGAGTTTCCGACCTGTTTGGATCTCTTGGCATGGAACATTCCACAAACTCCTATGGCTATAACGGTTCCACAATGGTAACGAACGCGCTCTTCTCGGTCAAATACCTGATAAGCAACAAAACGCTGGCCGAAAGTCCGCTTCTTGCTTATGAAACCGGAAATGACGGAGAATTTATTTACAGAAACACCTGCGTACTGCCGATCGGTTTCAGGGTTCCGGCCAACCTGGGATTTATCTGGAAGCTGACCGTTTCGTCTGACGGGATTGTAAACCAGAACAGCCTTATGTCCTCCCTGACCGGAATAAATCCGTTTGAACTGGCTTATTCTTACCACGCTGAATCAAATGTTACATTTTCACCTGATAAGAGCGGCCATATGTATCTGGCTCTTCAGGACACTACTGTGGATTGCGATTCTGTCGGGGTAAGCATCAACGGGATCGTCACAAATTATACCGGACTTGAGGGCGGCAACCATCTGCTGGATATAGGCTATATCACGCCTGCTGATGCCGTCAATGTTTACGCGGATTCTCCAATGAACCTGAACGCATATCTGCTTGATACTGATAAATTCCAGTCTGCAATAAAGATGCTTCAGGAACAGAGTTTTAATGTTGACTCCTGGTCGGATACCAGGATCACCGGAACTGCATCCATACAGAAAGACGGCTGTTTCCTGTTCTCCATACCTTATGACAAAGGCTGGACGGTCAAGGTCGATGGCAAAAAGGTACATGCTTATTCACTTAACGATGCGCTGCTGATGATCGACATAACAGCAGGGGATCATTCTATCACGCTGAGCTATATGCCGGTTAATTTTATTCAGGGCTGCATCATCACATGCGGAAGCATACTGCTGCTTATTTTTATAGCTATATTTATCCGCCTTATGCGAAACGGCAGGATAAGCATTGACAGTCTTCCTGACGGACTGATTGAAATTATAAGCGAACAGGACGGGGCTGCCGTGAATGCAGCCGATGAAGATGAAGACGAGGACGAGGCAGATGAGCTGGAATTTCTGCCGCTTGAATCCGTTCACCCTGAACCTGACGAACACCCTGATGAACAGCCTGATGCGCTTCTGGACGCGATGGATGATTTTGAGCACCTGGATCTGGACGACCTTGAACATTAGGGATTATTTGGATTTAACAGTTTTATGCAGCATTTTGCGTCTATGCGCCGCTGACGCAAAATGCTGCCATGTACAAAGAGCGGTGCAGAAACGAGGAAGATTATGAAACTTTGGGGCGGACGCTTCACAAAAGAAACTAATGAACTTGTCAATAATTTTAATGCTTCTATTTCTTTTGACAGGAAATTTTACCGGCAGGATATTTCAGGCAGCATCGCACATGCGAAAATGCTCGGCGAGCAGGGAATTATCACAAAAGACGAGAGCCAGCAGATTCAGGACGGCCTTTCGGGAATCCTTGAAGATATTGAAAACGGTTCTCTGGAAATCACTGATGAATATGAGGATATCCATACCTTTATGGAAGCCACGCTTATTGAGAGGATCGGAGACACAGGCAAAAAGCTTCACACAGGACGCAGCCGCAATGACCAGGTTGCGCTTGACATGCGCCTGTTTACCCGCGATGAGGTAGCGGCTGCTGATACTGAACTTACGGCGCTTATGCAGGTCATTCTGCGTATCATGAAAGAAAACACTCAGACATTTATGCCCGGCTTCACCCACCTGCAAAAGGCGCAGCCGGTCACAGTGGCGCACCATTTCGGCGCTTACTTTGAGATGTTTAAGCGCGACCGCAGCCGCCTGGCCGATATCTACAGGCGCATGAATTACTGCCCTCTCGGAGCAGGCGCGCTGGCCGGAACAACTTACCCTCTCGACAGGGAGCGCACCGCAGCCCTCCTCGGTTTTGACGGTCCGGCGCTAAACAGCATGGATGCCGTCTCTGACAGGGATTACCTGATTGAATTTTTAAGCGCGCTCTCCATGATAATGATGCACCTGAGCCGCTTTTCGGAGGAGATATGCATCTGGAATTCCAATGAGTACAAATTTATCGAATTGGACGATGCATACAGCACAGGCAGCAGCATCATGCCGCAGAAAAAAAATCCGGATATTGCCGAGCTGGTGCGCGGCAAGACCGGACGCGTATATGGCGCGCTGACAAGCCTGCTTACCACAATGAAAGGCCTTCCGCTTGCATATAACAAGGATATGCAGGAAGATAAGGAGCTTTCATTTGACGCTTTTGATACGGCAAAGAGCTGCATAAGGCTTTTTGCAGGAATGCTGGATACGATGAAACTAAACGCAGGCCGTATGGAGGACAGCGCCAAAAGAGGCTTTACAAACGCCACAGACGCCGCTGATTACCTTGTGAAAAAAGGCGTCCCGTTCCGCGATGCCCACGGCATTGTCGGGCAGCTCGTCCTGGCCTGCATTGACAAAGGCATTGCGCTTGATAACCTGCCGCTTGCAGACTATCAGGCAGTCAGTCCTGTATTTGACGCAGATATTTATGAGGCTATTTCCCTAAAGACATGCGTGGACAAACGCCTGACGCTCGGCGCGCCGGGTCCTGCTTCCATGGAAAAGGTTATTGCCGCCTGTGATGCCTATATGGAGCAGTATCCTGCCGCACATATGCAAAAACAGGCGCAGCCTTAAACTTTTTTCACTGCTGCCTGTTAAGCTGCTTATTTATTCTGGCGTCCGCATAACGCACAAAAAACCCCGGATTTTCAATATGAAAAATATCCGGGGTTTTTATTTTTAAATTTAAGCAATGTTACTATTCACTTTTGAGATAATTCATGCTCCCCAAGAACGCGCTTTATTCCCTGCTTAAAATTCCGGCTGTCATCAGCGGATATCCTGTAATATCCGCTGCACTCATAATCAAGCGCAACGGTATCGCATTCCATCAGGCGAAGCAGATCTCCATCTTCCCTTTTTCCGATTTTGATAAAAAAAATATCGTCCCCCACTTTTATATCAACAAAATCATTCAGATGAAGCGTATATTCCCACTCAGGCTTAAAGATCGGTTCTTCGATGCGGCGCACCTCTATGCAGCTCAGAATGCTTAAAATCTTTGCATATTCTTCCTCTTCAAGTTTTATTGTTTTCCCTGTACCGCCGTCACTGACATCTAAGCTCTGCACATTACCGAACAGGAATACTTCCGGCTGGCCTGCCATATTCCCTGCAAAAATCAGAAGAACTATAATGCATGCAATACATGCCGCAATATACGCATATGCTTTTTTTCCTTTGCAGTCCATGAATATCCCCCTTTATTAAAAACATTCTAGCACAGCCTGTTCCTTATTTCAACCATACAGAATTGCCCTGCTCTTTCATTACGCATCAAAACGGCCGCTTTTTACCTGCATATGCCCGCCTTCAGCAGTCTTGATCGCACTGCCCTGCCAAGCAGCGTGCCTATGACAATCTTGGCTGCATCGCCGGGCAGGAACGGATAAACGCACTGTACAAGCGCCTGCGTCAGCGATACTTTCATTAAAGCGATAAACCAGGCTGTTCCAAACGCATACAATACTGCCGTTGCTGCTGCCCATCCCAGCAGCACGGGCACAAACCTGCGCTTTACTGCCTGCATCAGCAGTCCGCCAGCCAGTGCCATAAAAATATACCCGACAATATAACCGCCTGTCGGGCCGGCGATCACACCCAGTCCTCCTCTGCCTCCGCTGAATACAGGAAGTCCCGCGATCCCTATCAATATGTACAGGCAAACGCTTGCTGTGCCATAAAAGCACCCCAGCACATAGACAGAAAGATAAACTGCAATCGTAGCCAAAGATACGGGTACAGGGCCGATTCCAACCGCCCACGGGCTTATCACGCACATCACGGCAGCCATCAGCGCAACAGAGGTCAGCTGATAAATATAATCTCTTTTCTCCTTCATTGGTATCCTCCATTCCGATTATCCGGTTTTTTTAGAGTATACCTTTATATGCCCCAGATTGTCAACCTTATTTATTTTTTAGTTTACAATTTCTGATTGCCGGACTGGTATATATATTGAATCATGCCTGGCCCCAGTCCCGGCGTCGGACGCGGGATAAACCCCTGCTTTTCATAAAATTCCTCTCTGCCTTTCGCACACATCAGGCACAGCATCATTCTGGTACCCGGCGCTGTTATTCTTCGCACATAACCAACAAGGCGCTGTATAAGCATGCTCCCGACATGCTTATGCTGGTATTCCGGTATAACGATCAAATCCTGTATATAGCAGATGACCGCCCCATCTCCAACAATCCTTCCCATTCCGATTGCGCGCTCCCCGTCATAAGCCGTGAATATTTTCAGGCTGTTGTCCAGCGCTTTCTGCGCCTGCGGCAGGCTGAGTTCGACCCAATCTACCTGTTTTCTCAGTGAAAGATATGTTTCCACATCCCGCACATCTTCTCTAAATGTCAGCATTTCCATAGCCTCCTGAAACGATATGCTCAGTATACACGCTTTTGCAGCGAATGTCCAGAAAAGCCTAATTTTGCAAACTCCGATTGCAAACTATCTTTCCCACTGGCTGCTTTTATGCTACAATTAGAAACAGATGAATTTTAGCAGTATTACAACCGATATCATCAAACAGTGAAAGGAGTACTTATGATTACTGTTTCCAAAGATTCCTCCGGGGATTTTACCTGCGTGCAGGATGCTGTAAACAGCGTTTCCGGCAATCCTGAAATTATTTACATCAAAAAGGGGATTTATAAAGAACAGGTTGAGATTACTTGCGACAATATTACCCTGATTGGCGAATCCGCCAGCGAAACCATAATCACATATGATTATTATGCACAGATGCCTATGGAGGACGGCAGCAGACGCGGCACTTTCCGGTCTTACACGTTTCTGGTTCATGCAAACGGTTTCAGCGCATTTAATATTACATTTGAAAATTCCGCCGGTTTTGGCAAAGATGTCGGCCAGGCGATTGCCGTCTACGCTGAAGGCGACCGCATCACTTTCAAGAACTGCCGCATACTCGGCCACCAGGACACGCTGTTTACCGGCCCTCTGCCGCTCCATGAAAAGCAGGCAGGAGGTTTTACAGGCCCGACTGAGTTTGCGCCGCGCATACCCGGACGCCAGCTCTATGAGGATTGTTACATCTGCGGCGAAGTCGATTTTATTTTCGGTAGCGCAACTGCTTATTTCAATAACTGCACATTGTACGCGCTCAACCGCAATGAACCGATTAACGGATATTATACGGCGCCTTCCACATATCAGGATCAATTTTACGGATATGTGTTTGACCGCTGCCATTTTACAGGCAACTGCCCTGACAGGACAGTAATGCTCAGCCGCCCTTGGCGCATTTATGCAAAATCAGTCTTTCTGAACTGCGAGCTGGATTCACAGATCGCGGAGGAAGGCTACCATGACTGGAATAAGCCTGAATCCCATGACACATGCTATTATGCGGAATATAACTGCACAGGCGGCGGTTACGCTCCTCAAAAAAGGCCTCCTTATATACATCAGCTCACGGA
>CANRBP010000084.1 GCA_947628875.1 uncultured Lachnospira sp. | reverse complement strand
GATACACGCGCGTTCAACGGGTCCGTATGCGCTGGTAACGCAGCAGCCGCTGGGCGGTAAAGCGCAGTTTGGCGGACAGCGTTTTGGCGAAATGGAAGTTTGGGCGCTGGAGGCGTATGGCGCATCTTATACGCTGCAGGAAATACTGACTGTTAAGTCAGATGACGTAGTGGGCAGGGTAAAGACATATGAAGCGATCATCAAGGGCGAGAATATTCCTGAACCTGGCATTCCGGAATCATTCAAGGTTCTCTTAAAGGAACTGCAGTCGCTGGCGCTTGATGTGCGTGTGCTTGATCAGAATGATGAAGAAGTAAAACTGCTGGAAAGTGCGGAGTATGAAGTGACGGATTTCAAGAAAGTGCTTGATGACGGCGGTTATCGCAGAACCAGCAAGGAAGAGGAAGCGGAGTACGCAAAGAGCGGCGCAATGATACAGACTGTCGGCGAGGACGGCTTTGAGAACGTGGACGATGTCGATTACGGTGAAGATGAAAATGAATCCTATGATGATATGGATGATTACGGTGACGGCAATTCAGAGATGTTGGATTAAATATTAAGAAGGGAGCACAAAAATGGCGGAAGATTTAAAGAAGGAATTATCAAACAAATCCATGAAGTTTGATAAGATTCAGATTAAGCTTGCTTCTCCGGAAAGTATCTTAGAGTGGTCGCATGGTGAAGTTACAAAGCCGGAAACCATCAACTACAGAACATTAAAGCCGGAAAAAGATGGCCTGTATTGTGAACGTATCTTTGGACCTAGCAAGGACTGGGAGTGCCATTGCGGTAAGTACAAGAAGATCAAGGACAAGGGAATCATCTGTGACAAGTGCGGCGTTGAGGTTACAAAGGCCAGTGTGCGCAGGGACAGGATGGGGCATATCCACCTGGCGGCTCCTGTTTCCCATATCTGGTATTTTAAGGGAATCCCTAGCCGTATGGATCTGATCCTTGATGTTGGCCCAAAGAACCTTGAGAAAGTATTATATTTTGCGGCTTATATTGTGCTTGATCCAGGCACGACCGATATTCCTTTCAAAAAAATCCTGACAGAGCAGGAGTACAGAGAACTGTATGAACAGTATGGGGATAGCTTTAAAGTGGGCATGGGCGCCGAGGCGATACTTGAGCTGCTGAAAGGCGTGAACCTGGAAACGGAAGTCGTGCGCCTGAAAGAAGAACTGGCCAATACAACATCACAGAAGGCTGCAAGGCTGATTAAGAGGATCGAAGTTATGGAAGCGTTCCTCAATGCCGGCACGAAGCCTGAATGGATGATACTGACAGAAGTGCCTGTGATCCCGCCGGATCTGCGCCCTATGGTGCAGCTGGACGGCGGCCGTTTCGCAACGTCTGATTTAAACGATCTCTACAGGAGGATCATAAACAGGAACAACCGCCTGGCTCGTCTGATTGATTTGGGTGCGCCGGAGATAATCATACGCAACGAAAAGAGGATGCTGCAGGAAGCCGTTGATGCGCTTATCGACAATGGCAGGAGGAATGGACGTCCTGTCACAGGACCGGGCAACAGGGCATTGAAATCTCTGTCTGACCTGCTCAAGGGAAAGCAGGGACGTTTCCGCCAGAATCTTCTCGGAAAGCGCGTTGATTATTCAGGACGTTCGGTAATCGTTGTCGGACCTGAGTTAAAGATATACCAGTGCGGCCTGCCGAAAGAGATGGCGATCGAGCTGTTCAAACCTTTTGTGATGCGTGAACTGGTAAGACGCGGACTGGCTGACAATATCAAAAAAGCAAAGAAAAGCGTAGAGCATCTTGAAAATAATGTGTGGGATGTGCTGGAGGATGTCATCAAGGAACACCCTGTTATGCTGAACAGGGCGCCAACACTGCACAGGCTGGGTATTCAGGCATTTGAGCCGATTCTTGTAGAGGGAAAGGCAATCAAGCTGCACCCGTTGGTTTGTACGGCGTTTAATGCGGATTTTGACGGCGACCAGATGGCCGTGCATCTGCCGCTTTCGCTGGAAGCACAGGCAGAGTGCAGGTTTATGCTGCTCTCTCCAAACAACCTGCTGAAGCCGTCTGACGGCGGCCCGGTTGCAGTGCCTTCGCAGGATATGGTGCTTGGCATTTATTACCTGACGCAGGAGCGTCCGGGTGCAAAAGGCGAAGGAAAATATTTTAAGGATATCAATGAAGCGCTGCTTGCCTATGAAAACGGCGTTATCACGCTTCATGCAAAGATCCTTGTGCATACTGTGCGTGCTGATGAATCTGGCGAGGTTCTCTCAAAAAATATTGAGTGTACTCTGGGAAGGCTGATATTTAATGAAATACTTCCTCAGGATCTGGGTTATGTGGACAGGAGCATTCCGGAAAACAGGCTTCTGCCGGAGGTAGACTTCCATGTCGGCAAGAAACAGCTGAAAGATATTCTGCAGCATGTCATAAATACTCATGGAACGACCCGGACAGCGGAGGTGCTTGATGATATAAAGGCAATGGGGTATAAGTATTCCACAAAAGCCGCCATGACCGTATCTATTTCGGAGATGACGGTGCCGCCTGTTAAAAAGCAGCTGATTGCTGATGCTGAGAAGAAGGTAGAGCAGATTGCCCGCAATTACCGCAGAGGACGTTCAACTGACGATGAGCGCCATAAGAATGTAATACAGGTATGGCAGGAAACTGATGAAGCATTGAAAAATGCGCTTCTTGCAGGCCTTGATAAATATAATAATATTTTCATGATGGCGGATTCCGGCGCGCGTGGTTCCAACCAGCAGATCAAGCAGCTGGCCGGGATGCGTGGACTGATGGCGGATACATCTGGCAATACGATCGAACTGCCGATCAAGTCCAATTTCCGTGAGGGACTGGACGTGCTTGAATACTTTATTTCCGCACATGGCGCGCGTAAGGGCCTGTCTGACACGGCTCTGCGTACAGCCGATTCGGGATATCTGACACGAAGGCTGGTAGATGTATCGCAGGATCTTATCATACGTGAAACGGACTGCAGCGAGGGCAAGGCCATTCCAGGCATGTATGTGTCGGCATTTGTTAATGACAAGGCAACAGCGGACAGCGATGCCAAGGCAGATGTGCTTGAGTCTCTGCAGGAGCGTATTACCGGCAGATATCTGGCTGAGGATATTCTGGATCCGGAAACAGGCGAGGTTTTAGTTAAGACGAACTGCCTTGTGACGCCTAAGCGTTCCGAGGTCATTGTAAAGACAGGCGTGGAGCGTGTTAAGATCAGGACGATCCTGACATGCCGCTCTCACATCGGTGTCTGCGCAAAATGCTATGGCTCAAACCTGGCAACAGGACAGACGGTGCAGGTCGGCGAAGCTGTAGGCATTATTGCGGCTCAGTCAATCGGCGAACCTGGCACGCAGCTGACGATGCGTACATTCCATACAGGCGGCGTTGCCGGCGATAATATTACACAGGGCCTGCCAAGAGTCGAGGAGCTTTTTGAGGCAAGAAAGCCGAAGATCCTGGCAGTGCTGGCTGAGTTTGGCGGAACTGTAAGCTTTGCAAAGACAGATAAGAAAACAGATATCGTGATCACAGACGATGAGGGCAATTCCAAGGCATATCCGGTATCAAGGGATACCAGGGTAAAAGTACAGGAAGGGCAGATTGTTGAGAAGGGCGAAGAAATAACGGAAGGCTCTGAAAATCCGCATGATATCGTGAGGATTCTGGGAGTACGCGCTGTTCAGGACTATATGCTCAGGGAAGTTCAGAAGGTTTACCGTATACAGGGCGTTGAGATAAACGATAAGCATATTGAGCTGATCGTGCGCCAGATGCTTAAAAAGATCGTTGTTGACGAGGCCGGTGATTCTGATTTCCTTCCGGGTTCGCAGGTAGATACGATAGATTTTACGGAAGCAAATGAGCTGCTTGAGGCAGAAGGGAAAAAGCCGGCGGTTGGAACGCCGATCATACTTGGTATCACCAAGGCGTCACTTGCCACCAATTCATTCCTTTCAGCCGCATCTTTCCAGGAGACGACAAAAGTTCTGACTGACGCTGCGATTAACGGCAAGGTCGATCCGCTCATCGGATTGAAGGAAAATGTTATCATTGGCAAGCTGATCCCGGCCGGAACCGGCATGAAGCGTTATCAGGATGTAGAGCTGGATACCGGTATTGTATATGATGAGTCTGAGGACGAGGACGATGATCTTTATGCAGAGGAGGAAACAGATGAACTGATAGAGGTCGTAGAAGTTTTAGAGGACGAAGAAGATGCAGCTGCGCCGTTAGAGTGATGGCCTGACAGGCCGTATGGCCAAAAGAAGCTGAAAAGAACCGGAGTTTTTATACTTCGGTTCTTTTAGAATTAAAGAGATTTTCCAGAGAACATATGCTTGCAATTTATGTCGAAAATCGGTAATATTAACCTGTAAGTGTTTTAAATGGGAGGCTGTTATCCATGGCGCCTTTAAGCCTGTGGATAATAGATGCGCGGGCAATGCTAGGCATTATTCTCGCAGGGTATTTTGTACCTGCAGCAAAGGCCGCAGGTTACGGAAAGGCATGGTTTATTATGAAAAATAGGAGAATTGGACATCTTGGGAGGAAAGTCAGTCTGATGGTAGCCTGTCTGCTGATAGTGGGCATTGCTGTCATAGTAGAACTTTGTGTTGCAATGTTTCGCGGCCTGACAATGAATATGCTGGAAGATCAGTGCGTAAACGGAACTAATATGCTGGCATATGTACTTGATAATTATTCCAATACCGGTACAGAGACGAATTTATTAGACGAACTGAAAGAACAGATGGGGTGCGAGTTTACCATTTTCAAGGGAGATGAGCGCGCATATACGACTATTATGCAGAACGGGCAGCGTGCGGTTGGTACGAAGCTGTCTGAGGAGCTGGCGGAAATAGTGCTGGAAAAAGGGGAAACTTATGTAGGGCAGGCGGAGATACTTGGCGTTGAGCATTTGTGCTCCTATGTTCCGACCAGGAACAGCAAGGGAGAGATAGATGGCCTTATTTTTGCCGGGATCTCTATGGAAGAGGCTATGGAGCATATCAGCAAAACAATAGCGATAGCGACTGCGGTAGGGTTTGCGCTGATCGTAGTCAGCCTGATACTGATGGCTTCTTATGTCAGCAGGGTAGTTTCAAAACCATTGTCCAGGCTGACAGATCTGGCGCATACGATGGAACAGGGCGATCTGGGCATTCAAAATGAGAGGGCGGCAGTGGGAATAACATCAAATGACGAGGTAGGTTTCCTGGCGCAGGCATTTGAAAATACAATGAACCGCCTTAACGGCTACATAAGCGAAATATCGTTCATACTGGCTTCAATCGCAAAGGGTGATCTGACAGTAGAACCTGAGCAGGAGTATGTTGGCGATTTTATATCCATAAAAGATTCGCTCAATGATATACTGGCAAAGCTCAATAATACAATGTCGCAGATAATAGAAAGCGCAAATTATGTATCAAACGGTTCCGAGCAGATGGCTATCGGAGCAACGGCATTGAGCCAGGGCGCTGTGGAACAGGCAAGTTCAATAGAAGATTTGGACAGAAATATCCAGAATATTTCAGAAGAAGTTGGCAATACTGCTAAAAATGCGTCACAGGCAAACCAAAAGGTAGAGCAGGTCAGCGGCCAGATCCAGGAGAGCAACCGCAAGATGGGCGAGATGATCCAGGCTATGAAGGAAATTAATGACAGCTCAAATGAGATAGGCCAGATCATAAAGACAATCGAGACTATTTCATCGCAGACAAATATACTGGCGCTGAATGCGTCAGTAGAGGCGGCAAGAGCAGGGGAGGCCGGAAAAGGCTTCGCGGTAGTAGCAAAAGAAGTGCGTGACCTTGCAAGCAGGAGCTCTGAGGCATCTCAGATGACAACGGCATTGATCGAACGTTCGATCCAGGCAGTAGAGCAGGGAACAAAAATTGCAAATGAGACAGCGCAGCAGCTTGTATCTGTTGTGTCTGGCGCACACGAGATAGTTGATGTAACCGACCGGATAGCAAAGGCAGCAAACATGCAGGCTGAATCCGTTTTCATTGTGAGAGAACAGATACGTCAGATTTCAAGCGTAGTGCAGACTAATTCCGCAACGGCGGAGGAGAGCGCGGCAACCAGCCAGCAGCTCAGCCAGCAGGCCGGCATGTTAAAGAACCTTATCCATCTGTTCCGGCTAAGGAGGCAGCAAAGGAGATAGCAGCGTTTCTTTTTGCCGCAGATAAAATGAAAAATGCGGAAACTCAATAAATAAAAAACTTGACAACCTGAAAAGCAAATTATATACTGGTTAAGCGTGCAAAATCTGCAAGCAGTATTTTTGTGCGTTATTTTCTTGAGTCAAGACTTGAGATCGCAACCAGATTTATTCTAATTCCGGGAGGTGAAAGGGAATGCCAACATTTAACCAGTTAGTAAGACAGGGAAGAAAAACATCTGTTAAAAAGTCAACAGCACCAGCACTTTTGAAGGGATATAATTCACTTCAGAAGAAAGCTACTAATGTATCAGCGCCGCAGAAGAGAGGCGTTTGTACAGCAGTTAAGACAGCAACGCCGAAGAAGCCGAACTCAGCTCTTAGAAAGATCGCCAGAGTACGTCTTTCAAACGGCATTGAAGTGACTTCCTATATTCCAGGCGAGGGACACAATCTGCAGGAGCACAGCGTTGTCCTGATCAGAGGCGGAAGAGTTAAGGATCTGCCAGGTACAAGGTATCATATTGTAAGAGGTACGCTTGATACGGCAGGTGTCGCAAAGAGAAGGCAGGCGCGCTCAAAGTATGGCGCAAAGCGCCCGAAAGACGCAAAGTAATCTGCGTTCATACAACGGATATTTATTCACAAAGTTTTAAGGTTAAAATGAGTGCCGGAGTTAGATTAATCCCCAGGTTGCAGGTTTAATATATACCGCGCACGAACACAGCCGATTATCCCATAGAACAGGCGATCTGGCCTGAGCAGGTGGAAAAAGGTAAATCAATTTGTGAGTACCGATGAATTAATGAAATAGTTAAGGAGGGAAGAACCGTGCCACGTAAAGGACATACTCAAAAAAGAGATGTATTAGCAGATCCTATTTACAATAATAAAGTGGTGACTAAGCTGATCAATAATATTATGCTGGACGGCAAGAAGAGCATAGCACAAAAGATCGTATACAGGGCATTTGAGAGAGTTGAGGAAAAGTCCGGAAAACCGGCTCTTGAAGTGTTTGAGGAAGCCATGAACAACATCATGCCAGTGCTGGAAGTTAAGGCAAGGCGTATCGGCGGTGCTACCTATCAGGTGCCGATCGAAGTAAAGCCGGACAGAAGGCAGGCTTTGGCGCTCCGCTGGATGACAACTTATTCCCGCGCAAGGAATGAGAAAACAATGGAAGAACGCCTGGCAAATGAAATCCTCGATGCTGCTAATAATACAGGTGCGTCTGTAAAGAGAAAAGAAGATATGCATAAGGCAGCAGAAGCAAACAAGGCTTTTGCGCATTACAGATTCTAACAATAATTTAGGAGGATTTTACCGATGGCTGGAAGACAATACCCATTGGAAAGAACCAGGAATATTGGTATTATGGCGCATATCGATGCTGGTAAAACAACATTGACTGAGCGTATCCTTTATTATACTGGTGTGAATTATAAGATTGGTGATACTCACGAGGGTACTGCTACCATGGACTGGATGGAGCAGGAGCAG
>CANRBP010000083.1 GCA_947628875.1 uncultured Lachnospira sp. | reverse complement strand
CGTCATGCAGCGGCGTATTATGCTCAAATATATTGATAAGCAGCTGGCTTGTCACAATGCCATCGACCTCTATGCCGGTTCGCACATACTCCTCAAGCATCATATCCTGCTCTACCACGATCAGAGCGCCGGTTCTCACAGCACCCATCTCATATGCAGCCTGAACAATGGCCTCCGTTGTGGCTGCGCTGAACCGCTCACCCTTGCTGCGTCCATCGCCAAAACTAAACAGGCCTATCATGATCCGCTTGCGTCCAAGCTGTTCAAGCGCCCTCCTCAGTTCAGGCTGGAAGATAATAACAAGTGCAATAATGCCAACGCTGATGGTTTTCCCTGCTATCCACAAAATAGTCCTCAGGTTCAGGATATATGCAACGAGCGCAAAAAACGCAACGATTATTATCCCTTTCAGAAGCGCCCAGGCCTTGGTATCTTTAATCCATACCAGCACGTTATACAAAACAAATGCAATGATTATGATCTCAATTACATCTGTCCATTGTATCCTTGGTATATATAATTTTGACAGGTAATTCTGTACAAAATTATCTATTGCCGCCACACGCACACGCTCCTTTCTCCTGTCTGCCGCCCTCCTGAAATCACGCGGCCCGGCCTATTTATCAAAAAAGAGAATATCATCATCATCCTGTTCGATAGTCGCTGCCTGTTTATCCTGCGCCGCTTTGCGGATCTCCTTAATATCCTTTGCTTTCCGTGTCTTGCGCGCATTTATCTGCTTTACCTTTAAATCTTCATTTACAATATTAATCTTCGGAACAGCCTTTACATAATAATAATACTCATCATCCTCATACTGGACATACTCAGTGCGCTTATAGTCAACGCTGAAAAGCAGCACCTGGCACAGATATCCTGCCAGCGCCCCCAAAAGCGTCCCTATTATCATAAACACCAGATTGATATTCGCATCAAAAGCGACAATGCCGATGATTAAAATCAAAAACTGAGTAACCGTACCTGCAAGGATTGCATATGTCCATGCGTTGTCTACCGTCAGGCGCCTGATAAAATATACAACCGCTATAGTCACTGCAAAAGCTATAACAAGAACTATCCAATCCTTATTATTGACAAATGACTCCATAATATAAGATATCTGCTGCATGGCGTCCGTCACCGACTCATTCGCGATGGCCGCCTCATATTCGCTCGCTGTCCTGATGATATAATAAATCACAACGCCAAAGGATACAGGAATTACCGCAAACACGCCAGCGCTCAGTCCTGCCGCGATCGGTATCAGGTATGGCATCTTAAACCAGCAGCAGAATACCGTAATCAGCAGAAGATAACCTTTCTTCGGCGTAAACCGGAAATACAGCAGGTACATGACAAGCACAACGCACAGAGCCACCAGCGCAAACTCTGCTGAAATTGCATATAAGTGCGCCAGCATAAATACTGATAACACAAATATAGTAAAACCATTAGGCAAAAATGCACAGATCACTGAAATAAGCAATGCAATCAGAGGGTTCTTGAGCCTTGCCATATAGCCGATCGATGCGTTGAGCATCAGAAATGACACAAATGCCACGAGGAATTTGACCGCCGGCACAATGTACGTATCATACTTATTGTAGATTTTCTTTAAAGTTTCCTTGAGTTCCAACAAATATACCATCTGGTTCCTCCACTACTTTTTGTTTTTCTGTCCGCTGTAAAACCGCTCCAGCTTGTTAAGTCTTGAAAAATACCGCTTCATGCCCTTTCTTGAACAATCATACTGATATGCATACACCAGGCCGGTAATAATAGCGAATACCACCAGCATAACCACGTAATAACCGCCCAGCTTTTTCCCTATAACGGCATAATCCATCGTATTTATATCCGCAACCAGGCTTTCCAGGTTGCATAGCACATACATTACAACCAGTATCATATAGGAAAATGTTGTAGCGATAAAGCTCTTTAAAACGCCGAATGCGATATAATCTCCCTTATAATACCTGGCATTCTTCAGCATTCTCCTGCCTTCGTTTTTCTCATATATCGCCATCTTTGTCATCATCTTGATCTTGTTTTCATTCAGCAAATCACATTCACCTCATTATCCTGATATACTAATATCATAAATATATCATATTTTCCATTAATTGTATATTACAATTTGAGAATGGCCTCCGTTTGCCGCAACAACGATACGGATTTTGCGGTTATCGGCTGTAAATGTCCTGTCCGTGTCAGCTGTCAGATAGTTATTCCACACCTGCCTGTACTCATTTGGAACCATTGTTTCCAGCACTGACTGGATTTTGGAATCAAACGCATCATTCCTGCGCTTTATATAAATGATCGTCACATTAGGCTGCGTGATAATCTCTCCATAATATGTATCTCCCTCCTGGCAGACATACACATTAGACAAAAGCTGTGAAAAACCCATATCCGGAAGTCCGCTTCCTATATCAGCGCTGCCGGCTCCTGCACCGGCCGGCTCCTGATTTCCTGACTGGCCTGCATTGCCTGCGCCGCTTCCGCCTCCATTGCCGCTTCCTGTCTGGCCTGCATTGCCTGTGACGCTTCCGCCTCCATTGCCGTTTCCTGACTGGCCTGTGCTTCCTGCGCTGCTTCCGCCTCCATTGCCATTTCCTGTCTGGCCTGCGCTTCCCGTGGCATTTCCGCCTCCATTGCCATTTCCTGTCTGGCCTGCGCTTCCTGTGGCATTTCCGCCTCCATTGCCATTTCCTGTCTGGCCTGCGCTTCCTGTGACGCTTCCGTCTGCACCGCTGGCGCCAGAATCCATGTTGACGGTGCTGCCAACGGTATATACCGGAAATGCATTCTGCGAACCTGACGACACTGTCTCAATGCCTTCAATCACAATCGCATCAGTAACTGTCCCAACAGTAGCTGTCAGCACAGATGTACCGATTCCTTTTACTGTCACGATCCCGTCCGCATCAACTTCAAATATGCCTGTATCGCTAGATGTCCACACCAATGCCTGTTCCGTGTCGTCCGGCGTGACAATGGCTGTCACCTTGAACCTTGTGCCTACAGGAACAGCCGCATTTTCAGCCTGTATCTCAACCGTAGCAGCAATCCTCTGGCCTTCGGCCTCGTCTGCTGTCTCCTTCTGTTTTAAGTCCGTCTGGCTGAGCTGTACATTTACCTCTGTTTCAGCTTCTCCATCACCGTTTGAAACTGCCGCATACGCCAGAATGCCGACCAAAACAGCCAGCACGGCCGCTGTAGCGGCAACCGGTGCTGGCTTGAACTTTATTTTTTTATTGACTTTTTTATCCATATGCATTCCTTCCTGTATGTATATAATATAACTATCTGCTCAAATTTTAAAAATTCTTGAGTTTCCGCATTTTGTTTTAGACGCGAATTTGAGATTCGCGTTGCCCCGTTGCGTAAAACGCTCCGGAATAGAGATTAAAATGCAAAATGCCGAAACTTAGAAATATTATACCATTTCAAAAAGGAAAAAACAAATATTATGCGTCAGTTTCCGCATTTTTTAATATATGATCACTGTTACTGCCCTGTATCCGCCTTTCCTGTTTATCCTCACCGGAAAGATATCCCATATAAGCATCTGTAAACGCAGGATATCTGTACTTTGACAGAGGCAGTTTTTCACCGTTATCCAGCTGTACTTCGGTCCGCGTATACCTTCCAATATGCATAAGATTCACCAAATAACCTTTATGAATGCGGAAAAACTTCCCCTGCAGCAGCTGATCCACATCTTTCATTTTGGCATAGCACGCCGTCTCCTCTTTATTCAAATGGAATATAACCTTATGATCCTGGCTTTCCGCATAATAAATATCATCAACCGGCAGCGCCCGATTTTCTCCGCCATATCTGATAACCAATGTCTTGCTGGCAACTGTAATCATGTCCCTTCCCCTTTATCTGTAAGATCTATGCATAATCAGGGTGCCAAAAGCAGCCGCCTTTTGACACCCTGAAAATTATATCGGACTATTCAATTTTATATGTGACACCCTCAACGCAAATAAACCATTTATCAGCGTGACTGGTCATCCTGTTTTTTTATCTCGCGGATCGCCTTGGTACGTATTTCCTGACAAAGGCTGCTGATGAACGGATCCAGTTCTTTTGCGCCTTCGTCTCCCTCATAGCGGCTCCTTACTGAAACCGTGCCTGTCTCCTGTTCCTTTTCGCCGACTACCAGCATATATGGCACGCGCTTTAACCGGGCATCACGTATCTTAAAGCCGATTTTTTCCGAACGGCTGTCCACGCTGCTGCGCACGCCGTTTTCAACCAGCCGTGCATTGACTTTTTCTGCATAATCCATATATTTTTCGGATATAGGAAGCACCCTGACCTGTTCCGGACACAGCCATGTTGGGAATAAGCCTGAATATTTCTCGATAAGCCATGCGATCGTGCGCTCGTAGCAGCCTATGGACGTCCTGTGTATGATATACGGGCGCTTTTTTTCGCCGTTTTCATCAATATAGTACATATCAAACTGCTCGGCAAGCAGGGCATCCCATTGTATCGTAATCATAGTGTCCTCTTTGCCATACACATTTTTGGCATTGATATCTACCTTCGGGCCATAAAATGCCGCCTCTCCGACATCTTCTGTAAACGGTATATCCAGTTCATTTAACACGTCACGGATATGCTGCTGCGTTTCTTCCCACACCTGCGCATCGCCGATATATTTTTCGCGGTTATCCGGATCCCATTTAGAGAGATGATACGTTACATCGCTCTCCAATCCCAGCGTTGTCAGGCAGTATTTTGCAAGAGCAAGGCAGCCTTTGAACTCTTCCACCATCTGGTCAGGCCGCACTATCAAATGCCCCTCCGATATCGTGAACTGGCGCACTCTTGTCAATCCATGCATCTCGCCGGAATCCTCGTTCCTGAACAGCGTTGATGTCTCGCCATAACGGCAAGGCAGATCCCTGTAGCTCTTCTGGCTTGCTTTGTATACATAATACTGGAACGGGCAGGTCATCGGACGCAGGGCATATATCTCGCTTTCCTTATCCTTTTCCTCATCACCCAGCACAAACATGCCGTCTTTATAATGATCCCAGTGCCCGGATATCTTATAAAGCTCCGACTTTGCCATAAACGGCGTCTGCGTCCTCACATACCCCCTCTTTGTCTCCTCATCTTCAATCCAGCGTTTCAGCTCGTTCATAATTATAACGCCGTTCGGCATGATAAGCGGAAGTCCCTGCCCGATTACGTCAACAGTTGTAAATATCTCCATCTCGCGCCCAAGCTTGTTATGGTCACGCAGCTTAATATTTTCCAGGTATTCCAGATATTCGTCAAGCTCCGCCTTTTTTGTGAATGCAGTTCCATAAATACGAGTAAGCATTTTGTTTTTCTCGGAACCTCTCCAGTATGCGCCTGATGATGAAATAAGCTTAAATGCTTTGATCGGCTTAGTGCTCATCAGATGCGGCCCTGCGCACAGATCCGTGAATCCGCCCTGGCTGTAAAAGCTGATAACTGCGTCCTCCGGCAGATCCTGAATCAGCTCGACTTTGTACGGCTCCTCTTTTTCCTGCATAAAGCGGATAGCTTCCTCTCGCGGAAGTTCAAAACGCTCTAACTGCGCGCCTTCCTTGATAATCTTTTTCATTTCTTCTTCAATCTTGTCCAAATCTTCCCTTGTAAAAGAAGCATGGTCAAAATCATAGTAAAAGCCGGTGTCTATCGATGGGCCAATGGCCAGCTTTGCCTCCGGGTACAGGCGCTTTACGGCCTCCGCAAGCACATGGGAGCAGGTATGCCTGTACGCCGCCTTTCCGGCCTCATCATTAAATGTCAGTATATTTAATGAGCAATCGCTGCTGACAAGCGTCCTCAAGTCAACGACAACGCCGTCCACTTCCCCGGCACAGGCTGCCCTTGCAAGACCCTCACTGATATCAGATGCAATATCTATGACTGTCATGGCCTGCTGGTATTCCTTTGTTGAACCATCTTTTAATGTAATCTTCATAGCTAATCTCCTTTTTATATTCCCTGATACGCATGAGCGTGCATTCCGCCTGGCATTTAAAAAAGTCCCGAACTGTATCTTTTTACAGTCCGGGACGAATATGCTCGCGGTTCCACCCAGCCTGCAGACTCATCATGCCAACAGCATCCGCACCCACGGCACGGATCGCCTGCATTGCAAGCCTGCCACTTCATTTGATTATAACGTGATCAACGGCCCGGATTAGGGGCGCTCCGAGGCGGTTTCCACATATTTTCCTGTAAAATGCTTCCAGCAGCGTGCATTTCTCTCTGGACATTCCGATATGCTTCTTTCCTCTTCAACACTTTGGTTGTATGCAATTATAATTATGTACCTGTAAGTATAGCAGTTTAATAACATTTGTCAAGCACATTTTAACGCCAGTTTTTACTGTTCTCAGCCTTTGCATTTATTTGCCTTGAATCGGCCTCTTTTGCATCTTCCTTCTGCTCATTCACGGCTTCCTCAGCCGCAATTGCCTTAGATATGCCGGCCGCTGCGGCTGTCTCTATATTTACGCCTGCAGTTCCTGATACTGCCGACAACAGTGCCACATTGGCTGCTGCTGCCTGCGCCGCCATCGCTTTATAGGCGGCCGGAGCCCTGCGCGCCGCCTCCTGCGCCGCTTTAAGCTGCGCTTTCCTGAGGAGTTTGATGCGCTCCTTATAGCTTTCTATATATTTGTCAAAATCTTCAAGAAACTGGTTCCAGGATTTATTGCTCATATTGCGCCAGTCAATTTCATCTTGATCTTCCTGTCCGCCGGCTTCCTTAAACATCGCCAGAAGCAGGCCGCCAGCCAGCGCTGACTGTCTGTCGCCGCTGTCTGCGTAATCTTTCATCATGCGCATAACCGCCTCATCCCAGTTTTGCCTTTTATTTGCAAAGCTGTCATAATAAATGCCTGCATCCGGAATATAACCGCTTCGCGCTGCACTCTCGCTGTATCTTTTCAGCAGCTCCCAGCTTCCAAATGAGCCGCCTGCTCCCAAGCCGATATCATCTGCATATTGGCAGAGCGCAAACATTTCCAGCGCCGTGGCGCAGTATGTATCTATTTTTTTAATCTCAACATCATGCACCTCCTCTGTACCGTTGCTGCGCTGTACAGCCACCCGGATAACCGGGTTCCTGGCCGTTGAGCTTTCTGCATATGATGCTCTTACGCCAGCCTTGACGCCCTCGTCCCAAATAAAAGCGATGCCAAGCACACGTCCCTGCACCAGCCGCGACTGTACAAAACTGCCAAATGAAGCTGCCGAACCTGCACTGCCTGTTTTCCTGGCATTTGCCCTGTGATCCGCCACAGCGCCAGGCGAAAAGTTAACTTCTGTCATAATTCCTCCTTTTCATTTTACGGATATGCTGCTTTACCTGAGCATCAGGTATCCTTGATTCGCATATTTTTTGGATTGCACGGTTAAAAGTTACAGGATCCAGCCTGTTATCAGCCAGAAATTCTGCCGTATGCGCCGGGAAAACCGCAAAACACTCCGCCACAAGCCATGCGGCCGCCATCTGTGCATAATATCCCTGCGCAAACGGACGATCCAAAACTTCCAGAATCTTTGCCGTAAAGCTGCCTGGCTGTTCATTGCAGGAATGCCAAAGCATCGGCATGCCTACATTCCTGCGCCGCTGGACTTTCTTGCCGTCCGCTCGATGCTCCGGGCGGTGTCCGCCGCGGTGAGGTTGCGCA
>CANRBP010000082.1 GCA_947628875.1 uncultured Lachnospira sp. | reverse complement strand
GCTGAAAATATGCCGTTTAGCGTGCCCTGTGTTGAATATACTGGAATCGCGTCTTTTCTTGCCAATACGCCAAGTCCCTTTATATGGTCTGCGTGTTCGTGCGTAACGAAAACAGCTGATATGTCCGCCAGCGTGATATCCGCCGCGCGCAGTCCTTCCAGTATCTTTTTGCGGCTCACGCCGGCATCTATAAGGATATGCGTATCATCTGAGCCTATGTAGACGCAGTTGCCGCTGCTTCCGCTTGCGATTGTCATAATCCGCATGATCAGCCTCCTCCATCTACAATTTAAACGTATTTAACTGTTCCCAGTACAGGTCAATCACATCGCCGTCCTTGAGCGGCGCAGTATACTCGCCCGTCTGTCCGTTAAGCTTCAGCACGACTGCGCCCTTCGGCTTCGACAGGTCAAAATCATAAAATTCAAACAGATCAACAAGAACATATTTGGGTTTTCCTGTCATCTTTACCGGCTGGCCGTTGATTACAACAAGGATTTCTGTATTTTCCTTCTTCACTTCGCCATCTGCGCTATCTGCGCCAGTTTCGCCTCCGGCTGCCTCTCCGGCCGCTTTGGCTGAATCTGCTTCATCTGCCGAACCTTCCGCCTGCGCAGCCTCCGGAGTTTTATCGCCGCCAGCTATTCCGCTGCCGCCTGATTCAGCTGCGCTTTCAGCTTTTTTGGCGGCATCCCTCTGCGCAGCCTCCGCAACTGCCTGTTCGGCTTCCGCCCATAATTCTTCCGATGTCACTTCGCCTATTGCATGAGTGCGTACCGTAAAGTTCTCATATACTTTTGTCTCCCTGTCAGCCGCCTCATTGTTTACATAAACGTCAAATCCCGTGATATCAATGTCCAGAAAAGCAAACAGCTGCTCCACCGTATAGAAATTTTCCATCTGTATGGCATCACCCGGCTGTATCTCATAAAACTCGGATTTCAATTTGCCGTTCACATAAGCAAAACGCGGGCATATCACCTTTTTGTCATTTACGATGAACATGATAGCGGAATTAAATTCTTCAAGCTGCCCAAGAGCCATATGCGCAGGCTCGCCCACTGTTGACTCTGTCACCTCAATTACATCATTCTGTTCTATCGAAACATTCAGGTTGGCCGGACGCCCGTTTAAGCGGACCACTGCGCCCTCACCGGCGCTGCCGCGCACAAGCCGCGTTTTGCCGTTTATAGTAAACGTAAGCTCTCTGCCGCGCCTCGGGAACAGCTTCTCATTCGGGAAACCGATCTGCATGACCGCATCTACAATGGTAAGCCTGTTATTGTCATACATTTTGATCCGTTCATTATTTACAGTCACAAAGACAAAATTATTTTTCTGCGTATAATAGTTTGTACATATGCCTATCGGCGTTACATAAAGGGAATCTTTCGCAAACGTATCAACCATAAAGTCAACGGACGTAAGCACTTCCTCGCCGCGCACAGCTACACGTTCCGGCGGTATGCCAAGATATGCTGCCATCTGCTCCGTGTAACCGGCCACCTTTCCGCCGCCGCCGACAACAAACACGGCGTTGACAGATCTTCCTCCGTTTAATTCAATGATTTTTTCCGCCGTGCTTTTTGCCATTTTATCAATCACTTCATCTGCAATGCCGCGCACCTCCTCCACAGGCACGCGCTGCATAATGCCCATTATATCATTGAACATCACAATGCCCTTTTTCTTGCTGTTAGCCTCAAGCTTGATTTTTTCGGCCTGGTTGAAATCGACAAGGTAATGCTTGGCAATGACCTCCGTTATCTCATCACCTGCAAACGGTATCATGCCGTATGCAATAATGCTTCCGTCCTTGGTAAGGCATATGTCAGACGTGCCGGCGCCGACATCTACAAGGCCGATATTGAGCAGCCTGTACCGCTCCGGAATCGCAATATTCATTGCAGCAATCGGCTCCAGCGTCAGGCTTGCCACCTGCAGTCCGGCATATTCAACAGCTTCATAGAGGCCGTCAACGACTTCCTCAGGCAAAAATGTCGCTATCAGTTCAACTGAAATCGTATTCGCCTTATGGCCTTCAAGGTTTGTTATCTCATATCCGTTAAGCTTGTACCGTATCGGCGTATTTCCAACGCAGTAAAATACTACATCGTCCGTCTTTGCATTAATCTGTGCATGAGCCTTCTCCACTGCCAGAAGGTTCAGCGAATAAATATGCTCCGGAGTAACACGCGTCTCCTCGTCAAATACATTCTCTGCCGATGCATTCACAGTCCTCAGCACGCGCCCGGCGGCTGCGATGCACACATCAGACAGCGTAAGATCCAACTGCCTTTCCAGTTCATTTTTTACCTTGCGTATCGTATCGCCGACCTTATAAATGTCATGAATCTGGCCATCAAGCATAGCACGCGTTTCATGCTCCTTCTGCGCCATCGCCACAACCCTGAATGTGTCGCGATCCATGAAACCAACAACGCCAACAATATTCCTCGTTCCAATATCAAGACCAAACACCAGGTCATCTTTTACTGACAGCAAACCGCTCATCAATAGCCTCCATCGCGCGCCTCTTTAAAGGCCGCCTCAAATGCAAACATCTCTACTTCCAAAATAACTTAGTATTAAATGCAATCTAATTAAAAAATATACCACATTTACAGCGATTTAACAAGCTGTGTTAACTGTGAAAGTGTATCGTCCAACGTTTTACTGTTATCGATCACCTGGCTGCAGGCCTGCCTGAAGGCTTCCTCCGGCAGCTGGCTTTTAAAGATGCTGTCGATCCTGTCACGGGAATACCCCCTGTTTTCCGCCAGCCGCCTGCGCCTCAGCTGTTCCGGCGCATAAACGTACCATAGCTCATCGCAGAACACATCATAGTGGTCCTCAATAAGCAGTGCAGCCTCCACAAATATGCATCTGTATCTGTCCTCCGCTTTCAGGCGCGTTATCGTATCTATTATCTCTTTCTTGACAAGCGGATGGATTATGCTGTTGAGCACTATCCTTTTATTTTTATTTCCAAACACAATGCCTGCAAGAACCGACCTGTCTATCGTGCCGTCCTGACGCAGAATCGAATCCCCAAACAGCTCCGTAACCTGTTCATATGCTGCCGCTCCGGGTTCCATCAGACGGTGCGCGACCTCGTCCGCCATAATTATATATATATCGAAATGCCGTGCGGCCAGATCAAGCACTGCACTCTTGCCGCATCCGATGCCTCCGGTTATGCCTATTACTTTCACGATCTATTCCTTTCAATGCGCCTCAAACCAGTTTGCGCCCTGCTGCAAATCGATCTCAAGCGGTACGCTAAGGCTTGCAGCCTGCTTCATTCCGCGCTCGATGATTTCTTTTACCTGCTCTGCCTCGCCGATCTCAGCCTCAACAAGCAGTTCGTCATGCACCTGCAGTATCAGCCTCGATTTCAGTCCGCGCTGCAAAAGCTCCTTGTATACGCTTATCATAGCCAGTTTAATGATATCGGCGGCAGTTCCCTGTATAGGCGCATTCATAGCCGCACGTTCGCCAAACGAGCGCTGCATATAATTGCTGGATTTCAATTCCGGGATCGGCCTGCGCCGTTTGTGCATTGTCAGAGAATATCCGCGTTTTTTTGCATCCTCGACCATTCCGTCAATAAATGACTTTATGCCGGGATACGTCCTGAAATACTGCTCGATATAATCCGCCGCCTCCTGTCTGGATATGCTCAGATCCTGGCTTAACCCAAAAGAGCTTATGCCGTAAATGATGCCGAAATTAACAGCCTTGGCATTGCGCCGCTGCAGCGGCGTAACTTCCTCAAAAGGCACGTTAAACACCTCGGAGGCAGTGATCCTGTGGATATCCTCAGCCGAATTATAGGCGGCTATCAGCTTTTCATCACCTGATAGCGCTGCGAGTATGCGCAGCTCGATCTGGGAATAGTCCGCATCGAGGAACACATAACCGTCACGCGGAATGAAAACCTTCCTGATCTGTTTTCCAAGTTCCATGCGTATCGGGATATTCTGCAGGTTTGGCTCTGTGCTGCTTATCCTTCCGGTCGCTGTGATAGTCTGGTTAAATTTACCATGTATCCTGCCGTCTGCACTGATATATGACGCCAGTCCATCGGCATAAGTTGATTTAAGTTTTGCCAGCTGGCGGTATTCCAGAATCTTTTCAACCAGCGGATAATCCGGCGCAAGCTTTTCCAGCACATCTGCTGCTGTTGAATATCCGCTTTTTGTTTTTTTGCCGTAAGGCATTTTCAATTTATCAAACAGGATATACCCCAGCTGTTTTGGGGAATTGATATTAAATTTCTCCCCTGCTTCATCATATATTTCCTGCTGCAGCACGGCTATCTTTGCCTCAAGCATGTCGCCGTATTCCTTTAGCTGTTCCCTGTCAACGCGTATCCCCTCAGCCTCCATGCCGTAAAGTACAAATAAAAGCGGCATCTCGATATTATTGAACAGTTCTGACATTTCTTCCTGTTCCAGTTCTTTGCTGATCTTCTGCCATGCCATGTAATAAATGCAGCTTTCCATGCATGCAAGCCTGCACAGCACATCTGGCTGCGCAGCTGCAGCCTCCTTTAAAGAGAGCTTGCCAAGCAGTTCTTTCCTTGAAGGAACATGCATCCCGAGAAAGTCAGCCGCAAGCCTGTCATATTCGTAATTATCCCTGTTCGGATTTATCAGGTAAGCGCCAAGGCTGACATCTGCAAATGCAGTGTCCTGCACGCCGGGCAGAGTCTCTCCGTTTTCCCGGAAAACATCAAGAATGCTTTTCAGGCCGGACGTGACAAAAACACGCCTGCCCGACTGCTGTGCGGCATGTGCAAGCCTGCGCAGCCAGTCATTCAGATAATTATCAGTTATAAAGCCGCCAGCCGCGATAAAGCAAACATCTTCCGGCGAAAGGCAGACTGATACGCCGCTGCTGGCCTGTTCTTCATACAGCACTGAAACGGCAATGCACCCACCACGTCCAAGCTGCTCTTCCGCACGCTCAAATACCTGCTGCGCATCGCTTAGTTCATCTGCCAGCCGGAATGATTTAAATATCTCAGGTTCATTTTGTGCAGCATGTTCCCCGAAACGCTTCATAAAGGATTTAAAATTATATTTTTCAAACAGTTCATATGCCTCCGGCGTAAAAAAGTCCTTTACAGCTGCGTCCTCTATCGAAAATTCAACAGGAACATGCACATCTATCTTTGACAGGAAATAGCTCAGCTTGATCTGCTCCATATTTTCCTCAATGGATTTCCTTGCCTTGGGAGGCGTCACATCTGGCAGATTCGCAAATATATTATCCAGGCTGTGGTACTTTGCTATAAGCGCTGATGCTGTCTTAGGCCCGATGCCAGGCGCACCCGGGATATTGTCGGAAGCATCGCCCATCAGCGCCTTGACGTCTATAAATTCCTGAGGCGTGACGCCATAAAGCGCCTCAACATCAGCCGGCAGGTAATCTTCCACCTCTGTAACGCCCTTCTTTGTCTTTGGAATGCGGATTTTTATATTTGGCCCAGCAAGCTGCAGCAGGTCGCGGTCGCCTGAAATAACCGTGACCGACATTCCCTCTGCCTCATACGTCTTTGCCAGAGTCCCCAGAATATCGTCCGCCTCATACCCTTCCATCTCTACAATAGCAATCTGCATGGCCTTCAGCAGTTCCTTTATAAGCGGAACCTGCTGCTTCAACTCCGGCGCCATCGGCTTGCGCGTTCCCTTGTAGCCTTCATACGCCTTATGCCGGAAAGTCGGAGCGCTAAGATCAAATGCAACCGCTAAGCAGTCAGGCTGTTCTTCATCTATAAACCGGAACATTATATTCAGGAAACCATACATTGCGTTGGTATGAATGCCTTCATGATTGCTCAGATCAGGAACGCCATAAAACGCCCTGTTTAAAATACTGTGTCCGTCAATTAGAATAAATTTCCCGTCCAATTTCAACCTCCATGCCGTTTTTTATTACAGCGGCAGCTACAAGCCTTATTGCGTCAGCAATAGCGCAAAATAAGCAATATAATGCATACCAGCGCCATGCAGATATCCGCGAAGGCAAGGCATAACATGCTGGCGCGCTCCAGGACTCTTATTTTTTCAATCCTGCCCATGCAATCTTTAAGCCTCAGATCCACAAGTCCCTTAAAATCAAAGCTGTCCAGAAGTTTCTGGTATTTTGGCGGCATGACCAGCGCCTCATCTTCACTCAGCCCATAGGATACAATATAGTAAATCTCAAGCTCTTCCTGACAGTCTGCACACTGCTCCAGATGACGCACAAATGATTCCTCATCTTTTAAGGAAAGCCTGCCATTATTAAAATCTGCAATTTTTTTCTGAATATCCTTGCATCCCTGCAAGAAAAGCACCTCCTAAAACAACAAAACCCGGCAAAAAGCGCTGGCAGAAACTTCCATGCCATCGGCTCTCCGCCCGGCTATCAAATTACTGACAATGCAAAAACGGCGCAAAACCCGGACTTTGTGAGTCCTGTTTCGCGCCATTCAATGCGGATGGCGGGACTTGAACCCGCACGATGTCACCACCGGCAGATTTTGAGTCTGCTGCGTCTGCCATTCCGCCACATCCGCAAGTCCTGATTATTCTAACATACCCAGGACTAAAATGCAAGCACTTTTTCTTGTTTTTTGCCTGTTTTCAAAGAGTACATACAATACCTTAATTTTACAGCTGGCTGTAAAGCGCTTCATATTTTCTTGCGGAATTATTCCATGAATAGTCCGCAAGCATAGCTCTGTCAACTATCTTGTTCCACTCGCGCTTATGGTTGTAGAATACGCCCTTGGCATAATTTATAATGCTCATCATTTCATGCGCATTATAATTGGCAAAAGAGAAGCCTGTGCCCTTGTTCTCATATTCATTGTACGGCTCAACCGTATCCTTCAAGCCGCCTGTCTCACGCACTATCGGCACTGTTCCGTACCGCAGGCTGATAAGCTGGCTCAGTCCGCACGGCTCAAAAAGCGAAGGCATCAAAAATGCATCACATGCCGCATAAATCTTATGCGCAAGCGGTTCAGAATAATATATATTGGCTGATACGCGGTCATTGTACTTCCAGTCAAAATGGCGGAACATATTCTCGTACTTTTCCTCGCCTGTTCCCAGCACAACCAGCTGCACGTCTTCACTGCAGATCTGATCCATCATATAGGCAATAAGATCAAATCCTTTCTGATCTGTCAGTCGGGACACAATACCAATCATAAACTTGTTGCGATCCTCAGACAGTCCAAGTTCACGCTGCAGCGCAACCTTATTCTTCCATTTTTCCTTGCGGAAAGTAATCTGGTTATACCTGGCTTCGATAAGGTTATCTTTCTCAGGATTATAAATCTCGTAATCAATGCCGTTTACAATACCGCTCAGGCAATTTGAGCGCGCGTTCATCAGTCCATCGAGATGCTCGCCGTAAAACGGCGTTTTAATCTCCTGCGCATACGTCTCGCTGACAGTCGTAACCCAGTCGGCATAAACAATGCCGCCCTTTAAGTAGTTTGCATCCTGGTACGCCTCAAGCTTATCAGGCGTAAAGAAATAATCAGGCAGTCCTGTGATATCCTTTACCTTTTTCATATTCCAAACGCCCTGGAACTTCAGATTATGTATAGTCATCACCGACCTGATGCCCTGATAAAATTCGCCCTGTAAAAAACGCTCCTTTAAATAGACCGGTATAAGGCCCGTCTGCCAGTCATGGCAGTGTATAATGTCCGGCTTAAACCCAAGCACCGGTATGGCTGACAGCGCCGCTTTACTGAAAAATGCAAATTTCTCGATATCTTCATGAATCCAGCTGTATGGCTT
>CANRBP010000081.1 GCA_947628875.1 uncultured Lachnospira sp. | reverse complement strand
CTGCAAGCCGGTTATTTTCATGCGTAAATACCTTAACCAGCCCGCAGCCGCTGCGATACGCGGCAGCCGCAGACATGCAGGCTGCTCCTCCCATATTTTCCGAACCGGCCGCAATAAGGACTTTTCCGCAGTTTCCTTTATTGGCCTGCTCATCACGCCGCGGCAGCCGCTCCAGGTCTTTGCGCGTATAAGTGAACGCCGTATCTTCAGCCTGATGCGTCATTCCGGCAAATCCTATATTGGCAACCGTCACGCTGCCTGCATAGCTTCTTCCGGGATAAAGCGCCATTCCCAGCTTATTATAGCCAAATGTGACCGTCCGGCTTGCCCTCACCGCATGACCCATGACTTCCCCCGTAGCTGAATTAATACCTGACGGAATGTCAACCGATACCGCCTGAGGGCCATTCTCTGAACCGCAGGCCTCATTTATCTGTTCGATAACATTTGCGCAGGCTCCTTCAACATTCCTCGACAAGCCGATCCCAAATATTGCATCTATAATAAAATCATATTCCTGCATCTGTACATTGTTTCTGAATTGGATCCCCATGTTTTTCAAAATATTTTCCTGCGCCTCAAACTCCTCTGTTTTTGCGCCCTCCCCGGCTATAAGCACTTCCGCCTGCACGCCTGCCTGAAAAAGCTGCCTTGCCGCCGCCAGTCCGTCTGCGCCGTTATTGCCTGTGCCGCAGACACAAAGCGCGCGTACAGGCTGCTTCATCTCCTGATTTTGGCGAATGCAGCCAAGTATATGGCCTGAAACCACCAATGCGGCGCGTTCCATCAGAACCATTGACGGTATGCCTACAGCCTGTATAGAATACGCATCAACTGCTTTCATCTGGCTTCCCGTAAGCAGATACTCCATAACTCCTCCCTAACAGATGAGGCTACCGCAAAATCTTGATTTTACGACAGCCCCAAGCTTTTATCTTTTTATTTGATTGTCATCAGTTGTCATCATGAATCCTGTCAAGCGCCCCCATGACCTCAGCTCCCAGCAGGTTATGCATGCCTGAATAAAGCTGGTTGTTCATGTTTTCCTTATCCTGCTTGATAAGCAGGTTCTTTTTAAGTTTCTGCCGCGTAGCATGGATCCATTCATCAAGTATCTCAAGGTCTGCATTGTTGCTGTTTATCTTCGCGTAACACATTCTGACTGTCTCTACAAGCAGATGCTGGTTTGCCTGAGCAAGCTGCTTCGGCAGTTCCTCAGACTCATCTTCAAGCTGTGATATCTTATCCTTAGCCTCATAGATAAGCCGCTGGTTCTGGTTCATTTTTTTCCTGTGCAAAGCTAAACGCTTTGCGTTTTGTTTTGCATTCTGCCCGGCATTTTGCTCGCCTTCTTCCATATTGTCAACGACATCCTGAATAAGCCTTGCCTTAATCTTTTTGACTTCTTTAAGGTCATTGTTGATTTGCCCCTGCTTTTTGAGCAGCTGGTTTACCTGGCGTTCCCAGTATTTAATCTCATCTGTCTTGCTCACCGCCGGCACAAGCTGATACCATCGAGGGTCAAGCGTCAATATCGGCAGATGTTTAAATGCGCTTTTATCCTTCAATAATTCATAAGTAATATCCGCCACCAAAACACCCCTTCCTTATTCGTGCTCTGACTGCTCCCTGTTCGCTATCGTGTACGATAACCGCATAAGGCTCTCCGACAGGTGTACATTTTCCACAATCACATTCTCCGGAAGGTTCAGGTCTGTATGCGCAAAATTCCAGATCGCCCTGACGCCGGCCTGCACAACCAGGCTGCTGACCTCCTTCGCCGCATTCTTCGGGATAGTGAGCGTCGCAATCTCAATATTATTGTCACGTATAAATTCCGTGATCCCATTCATCATGCGCACTCGCATTCCGCGTATCTCTTTTCCCTCCAGCTGCGGATCATTGTCAAATACGCCCTTTATCAAAAAACCTCTTTTTTCAAAATCAGTATAGTTCACGATCGCCTGTCCAAGATTCCCGGCGCCAATAATAATCATGTTATGGGTACGGTCTATTCCAAGTATCTTGCCTATCTCGTCATAAAGATATTTGACATTATACCCATACCCCTGCTGGCCGAACCCCCCAAAATTATTGAGATCCTGACGGATCTGAGATGCCGTGACCTTCATCCTGCTGCTGAGTTCTTTTGAGGAAATCCTCTGGACGCCGCCCTCTACCAGTTCTCCAAGATAACGGTAATACCTCGGCAGCCTTTTGATCACGGCTGAGGATATTTTTTTTGTTCCCTGCATTATATTTCCACCCGTGCTTTCCCAGGCGCTTTGTGCAGTGCCTGGACTTCATATTATTATAGTACATGGTGAAAAAAATGTCAATTTTGCCTACAGCCTTCAGCGCCGTTTAGGAAGATAAACCGTAAAACCGTACTTTCTAGCCAAGCACGCGCCTGGCAATATCCACAGACTCTTTCGCGTCACGGGAATAAAAGTCCGCATGTATTTCTTTGGCATACTCCGGCGTCAGCACGGCTCCGCCTACCATGACCTTGCAGTCCAGGTTGTTTGCATGGATCAGCTCTATTGTCTCTTTCATTGACACAAGCGTTGTCGTCATAAGCGCAGACAGTCCTACCAGCTTTACGTTATGCTTGCGTATGGCGTCCACAACCGTCTGGTACGGCACATCTCTGCCAAGATCGATCACCTCGTATCCGTAATTTTCAAGCAGGACTTTGACGATATTTTTGCCGATATCGTGAATATCACCCTTGACCGTTGCAATCACAATTTTTCCTTTGCTGACCGGCGCCGAATTATTTTCAAGCATCCACTTGCGTATCTCCTCAAATGCCGCCTGCGCGACAGATGCGGACAAGATAAGCTGCGGCAGGAACAAAGTTCCTTTTTCAAATCCATCGCCAACATGATCAAGCGCAGGTATCAGGACTGTATTGACAATCTCCATGGAATCCATCTCTGCAAGCAGTTTCCTTGTCGCCTGCGCGCCTTCATTTTTCATGCCGTTGAGCACCGCCTGATACAAGGCAGCCTTTCCGTCACCCGGCTGTGCAGTCTGCGAACCGCCGGACGGCGCAGTATCAGCAGCCTGTGCTGACTCCGGTTTTTTGCCGCCTGCACCCGGCACGATTTTTGGCACGGCCGGCTGTCCGGCATAAGCGCTGATATATTCCATTGAATTTTTGTCAATGCCTGCAAGCAGCTTGTATGCACGGACTGCGCCCGTCATTTCCGGAATATTCGGATTTATTATAGGCAGATCCAAGCCGTTTTGCAGCGCCATTGTAAGAAAAATATGGTTTACAAGCACACGGTTAGGCAATCCGAATGAAATATTGGACACGCCAAGCACTGTCTTTAACCCCAGTTCCTGCTTTACGCGGCGAACCGCCTCAAGCGTCTCCATAACTCCTTCCTGCTCGGCTGATGCTGTCAGCGTCAAACAGTCGATAAGGACATTTTCCCTGGGAATGCCTATAGCCAGCGCAGCATTCAGGATTTTTTCCGCAATCTCAAAGCGCTTTTCCGCCTTTTTAGGTATGCCGTCCTTATCAAGCGTCAGTCCGACAACAGCCGCTCCGTATTTTTTTACAAGCGGCAGGATTTTTTTAAGCGATTCATCTTCGCCGTTGACTGAATTGACGATCGGCTTGCCGTTGCAGACGCGCAGTCCAGCTTCAAGCACCTCCGGTATTGTAGAATCCAGCTGCAGCGGCACATCGACCACAGACTGCACGGCCTTTACAACCGTGACCATCATCTCACGCTCGTCAATGCCAGGCAGTCCCACATTGATATCAAGTATATCCGCACCGGCCTGCACCTGCTCAAGCGCCTGATTAAGGATATAATCTATGTCACCCTGCCTCAGCGCCTGCTGGAACATTTTTTTCCCGGTCGGATTTATGCGCTCTCCTATGATTCTCGGCTCGTTCAGCTCGACCGTCTTTGTCGCAGAGCAGACTGCCGGCCTTATTCCTGTCCTGACTGCCTGTTCATTTCCGGAACCGGCAAGCATCTGTGACAGTGCGCTTATAAATTCCGGAGTTGTTCCGCAGCAGCCGCCATAAACTTTGATGCCATAGCGCCGCAATTTCTTCATAAGCAAAGCAAATTCATCTGCCGTAATATTATATTCATTAGTCTGCGGATCCGGAAGTCCTGCGTTCGGTTTTACAACGAGCGGCAGATCTGTCCAGCGCGACAGTTCCGCAATAACAGGCTCCAGCTCCTTTGGCCCAAGCGAGCAGTTAACGCCGATGGCATCAGCGCCAAGCCCTTCAAGCGCAAGCGCCATCGCAGATACGGAACAGCCTGTGAACGTGCGCATGTTCGCCTCAAAAGTCATCGTGCACACAACCGGAAGATGCGTATGTTCATTAGCAGCCAGCACAGCCGCCTTTACTTCCATCAGATCCGTCTGCGTTTCAAAAACGACAAGATCCGCGCCTGCACGCTCGCCTGCCTCAACAATTTCCGCGTAAATTTCATAGGCTTCCTCAAAGCTCAGCGTCCCTGTCGGCTCAAGCAGCTGCCCAATCGGCCCTGCATCAAGCGCGACCAGCGCCTCCGGCTTTACATTTCTGCACGCCTGCCTGGCGTTTGCAATGCCTGCTGAAATCAGCTCGTCAAGCGTATACGGGCAGTCCTCAAGCTTATAACGGTTGGCGCCGAATGTGTTTGCGTATATCACATCCGCGCCTGCACGAAGATACTGCTCATGTATCGACACAAGAAGTTCCGGAGATGTCACATTAAGGACTTCCGGCGTCTCGCCCATTTTCATTCCGGCCGCCTGAAGCATAGTTCCCATGCCGCCGTCAAAAACCACATAATCTCTTTTTAATATCTGCCTAAAATCCTCAGCCATTACAACGTCCACCTTTTTCTCTGAACTTACATCCGCCTTTCAGGCTGCATGTCTGGCATCCGCGCTGCCGCGCCGCCAAAGGAGCGTCTGATAATCCCACGACCGCCGTCACGGACTTTCCCGGCACAAGCATGCTTGAGCTGTTTGCTTCCAGGCCGATGCGCTTCGGCGCTTCCAGAACCCTGAGGAAATCAGCCTGCAGCCTGATGGGCAGATCGCCATATCCCAATCCGAATCGAAAAGTCTGATAATATTGCGGACAAGCTTCCTGCAGTTCTTTCTCAACTTTATCGCAGGCCTGCTCAACAGCAACGCTTGCCAGGCTGTCCGCAACAACGGCTTTTGCCATGTCTTTAAGCTGCAGAACCCTCAGCAGCCGGTCGATTCCGGCTGAGATCGTCACTGCCATCAGCGCCGCCCTGCCGCAGTCCTGTAAATGTTCCCGGATAGCCTGGCCCGTAAGGCACAGGCTTGTATCCGCCACTTTGATTCCAGCCTGCGAAAAGCTGATATCAAAAATTTTGTATACATAACGGACCGATGCCGCCTGTAAGACAAGCTCCTCGCACTCACTAAGGAGCGCTTTTGTCTTTTCATCCGGGGCAGCGCCTCCGTAACCGAGATACCTGAGCGCTTCGCTATAATCCAAGTGTTCCAGTTTGATACCCACAGACAGTTTATTCACGCTCCTTATTTTTGCAGCAGATTACTCCCATATCTGCATTTTCTTTTTACGCTTGTGCTCCACTTCCTTCTCGTGCTTCCTGCGCTTATCTTTGCCAGATTTTTTATCCGTCCGCAGGCTTTCTCTGTGCTCCTTGCGGCCGCCGCGCTTTCCGGTCGCCTTTTCCATGCTGACCGTCCTGCCCTTTATGGTCACGTTTTCCATCGCTGCAAGCACTGCATCAGCGTATTTTGCAGGAACCTCTACAAATGTATAGTTATCCATCATGTCAATGGCGCCCACAACCTTGCCAGGTATTCCCGATTCGCCGGAAATAGCGCCCAGAATGTTCGCAGGCTTTACCTTGTCGCGCTTGCCTACGTTGATAAACAGACGCACCATGCCATGACGATCCCCGTCAAGCTCAATATGCATCGGTTCTATCTCATCATGCTTCTCAAGCGATTCGCCTACAACCATCTTCATAAGGGCAGCTGCCATATCCATGATGGTATAGTCCTCCTGATTGACCATATCTTCCACAATATCGATCATGTCGGACAGGCCGCCTGCCTCTATTGTTTCCCGTATTGTACCGCATAATGCTTCCAGCTTTGTATTGCGCACATCGTCCCATGTCGGTATCGGCTTTGCTTTAATCTTGGTCTTACAGTAATGCTCAATGTCCCTTAATTTGTAAACTTCTTTGCCTGTAACAAATGACAGCGCCAGTCCCTGACGTCCTGCCCTTCCGGTTCTGCCGATGCGGTGCACATAATACTCCTCATCCTGCGGCAGATCGTAGTTAAATACAACATCAACGTCATCTACATCGATGCCTCTTGCCGCAACATCAGTAGCTATCAGTATCTCTGTTTTGCCGCTCCTGAAATCTGCCATAACGCGGTCACGCTGAGCCTGCTTCATATCGCCATGAATGCCGTCCGCAAAATATCCCCTTCCTTTCAGCTCGGAAATAAGCTCATCGACCTGGTGCTTGGTATTGCAGAATACAACAGAAAGCCTTGGCTTATAGACATCAATCAGCCTGGAAAGCACTTCATTTTTATTTCTTTTATGTACCTCAAAATAATACTGCTCTATATTCTCAACTGTCAGCTCTTTGCGCACAACCTTGATGACCTCGGCATCATGCTGGTAATTCTTTGCAATTTCCATGATCGCCTTAGGCATTGTCGCTGAGAGCAGAACTGTCTGGCGCTCAGACGGCGTGTCTGTCAGGATTGTTTCAATATCCTCACGGAATCCCATATCAAGCATCTCGTCCGCCTCATCAAGCACGACCGTTGAAACTTCGTCAAACTTGACAGTGCGCCTCCGCATATGATCCATCACGCGTCCCGGCGTACCCACTACGATCTGGACGCCTGCCTTGAGCGACTTAATCTGCTTGCCAATATCCTGTCCTCCGTAGATAGGCAGCACGCGTATGTCGCTCATATATTTTGCCAGCCTTCGTATCTCCTCAGCGACCTGAACAGCAAGCTCCCTTGTCGGGCAAAGCACAACCGCCTGGATCTTCTTTTCCTGCGCATCAATTTTCTCAAGCAGAGGTATGGAATAAGCAGCCGTTTTTCCTGTACCTGTCTGCGCCTGACCCAGAACGTCCCGGCCCTCCAAAAGCACCGGGATAGCCTGTGCCTGTATCGGAGAAGCCTCCTCAAATCCCATATCCTCAACAGCCTTCAAAATACGCTCATCTACTTGTAATTCTTCAAATTTCATTAATTTCCTCCGTTTTTATTATTGGTTTTTTTTATTATCTATCAACGGATATCCTGCCCCTTCCGAAACCGTTTCCAGACTACTATAACACAATACCGCAACGAATCCAATACAAATTTTTGTTGTTTTTTGTACTGTTTTTTGAACTGGCCAAACCTTGAGTTTCCGCATTTTGTATTTTAAATGTGCCAAAAAGGCATGCTGCTGCGGCAGCATTGCCATTGTGCACAATAATGGCACTCGGAAAACCAGTTTTCCAGATGCCATTTTGTGCACAACCACCACATTACAGAATGTGATGTGCGTGTTTGACACATTTAAAATACAAAATGCGGAAATTCCAACTGTCCAAACATCTTGCATTTTACAGGTCTTCCTTATATAATATCACTTGAATCTGCGCAGAATGGAGAATTATTACAATGATTTTAGCATGCAGCCATTTATCAAAGGCTTTTGGTACAGACACGATCATTTCCGACTGTACCTTCCATATAGAAGAACATGAAAAAGCTGCTATTGTCGGCATAAACGGAGCAGGAAAATCTACCCTGCTAAAAATGATCATCGGTGAACTGCAGCCTGACAGCGGCTCTGTGTCAATCGCAAAGGGAGCCACGCTCGGCTACCTCGCGCAGTACCAGGAGCTTGCTTCCAGCCATTCCGTATATGAGGAAGTGCTGTCCGCCTGCGGCCAGCTGATCAAGGCTGAAAGCCAGCTCCGTGATATGGAACAGCAGATGCAGCAGACTGCCGGAAAAGAGCTTGAATCACTGCTTGAGCGCTATACGCAGCTGAACCACCAGTTCGAGCAGCAGGGCGGCTACAGATACAAAAGCGAAG
>CANRBP010000080.1 GCA_947628875.1 uncultured Lachnospira sp. | reverse complement strand
CAAGGGAGGTGCATTATGGAGTTAAAATTAGTGGTTCATACAGCAAGGAGCGCTGTAGTGGAGCTGACCGAATCAGGAAAATACTATACAGGCCAGCCGTATGAGATTTATGTTAATGATGAGAAAGTGATGGACAGCGACAAGGTCGTTACTTCCATTTACGGACTCAAGCCGGATACCGAATATACAGTAAAGGCGGTATATGGCGGCACGGAAATTGATTCGGTTGTTTTCCGCACGAGCTATGAATTTGTCACCTTGAACGTGCGCGAGTTTGGCGCATACGGCGATGGTGTGCATGATGATACGAATGCTATCCAGTGTGCAATCATGGCGTGTCCGAAAGATTCCAGGGTGCTGGTTCCGGAGGGCGTGTACAAGATATCGAGTATTTTCCTGAAAAGCGACCTTACGCTGGAACTGGCTGAGGGCGCAGTTTTGTCGGCATATACCGATCGGGAAAAATTTCCGATACTGCCGGGCATCATTGAGTCTTATGACGAGGAGAAGGAGTATAATCTTGGTTCCTGGGAAGGTAATCCGCTGGACACATTTTCGGCGATCCTGTGCGGCATCAATGTAAACAATGTTGTCATCACGGGACAGGGAACGGTGGACGGCTGCACGACATTTGACGACTGGTGGAAAAACTGCAAAGTCAGGAACATTGCATGGCGTCCAAGGCTGTTTTTTATAAATAATTGCGAAAATGTGACGATGCATGGAATTACCGTCCAAAATTCACCTTCCTGGACGCTGCATCCGTATTTTAGCAGGCACCTCAAATTCATAGACGTAAAAATCAAAAATCCGGCAAATTCGCACAATACCGATGGCCTGGATCCGGAAAGCTGCCAGGATGTGCTGGTGCTCGGAACATATATTTCAGTTGGTGACGACTGTATTGCGATTAAGTCCGGAAAAATTTATATGGCACAGAAATATCAGACCCCGACTTCAGACATGACAGTGCGGCAGTGCTGCATGAGGGACGGGCATGGAGCCGTGACGGTGGGCAGCGAGATTGCAGCCGGCGTAAAAAATGTGCATATCACGGACTGCCTGTTTATGAACACAGACAGAGGCTTGCGCGTAAAGACGCGCAGAGGCCGTGGCAAGCTTTCAGTCCTTGATGATATTGCATTTGAGAATATTGATATGGATAATGTTATGACGCCGTTTGTTGTAAACAGCTTTTATTTCTGCGATCCGGACGGAAAGACGGAATATGTCGGTTCTAAAGCGCCGCTCCCTGTCGATGAGCGGACGCCGTCTATAAAGAGGCTGACATTCAGGAATATTAACGCGACTAACTGCCACGTAGCCGGAACATACATATATGGGCTTCCGGAGAGCAAGATTGGTACGCTGACTTTTGAGAACATTAATTTTTCCTATGCTGAGGATGCGCGTTCCGGCGTGGCGGCAATGATGCTGGGCTGTGAGGAAGCTTCAAGGCAGGGCATGATCGTCAATAATATCGAAAAGCTTATTTTAAAAAATGTCAATATTACAGGCTGTGAGGGCGAGGCTGTCCAGGCTGGCAATGTTGACGAGATAATCCGGGAATGAACAAGGGCAAGCCGGCGGCATAAGGAATATGGAGGCTGAAAATGAATTTACATGCACCGAAAGGCATTGATGTAGAGACTTGGTTTATTGAGTGCTACAAAAAGCACAGAGGCCATCCGCTCCGGGTCTTAATGGGTTTATATAAGGGCAACTACAATAAATTTTTCTTAGCAGTTGTATTTTTCTTTATAAAGCATTGCCCGGTATGGATACTGCCGATTGTCACGGCTAATATAATAAATGATATCAGCACCGCTTCGCCGGACACATATGCCAATATTTTTTTCGAGTCTCTGCTGATGGTGGTGCTGCTTGTGCTGAATATACCTATGAACTATATGTATACCCGGTACAAATCACTGGCCACGCGTTATGCGGAGACAGGACTCAGGAAGGCGCTGATACGCAAGCTGCAGCAGCTTTCTATATCATACCATAAGGAAACGCAGTCCGGACGGCTTCAGTCTAAGATTATGCGTGACGTGGAAGCCGTGGAAGTGCTGTCAACGCAGATGTTTTTGAGTATATTAAATATTGCGCTTAACATAACGATAGCACTCGCTGTAACTATAAATAAAAGCTTGCTGGTGTTCGCGTTTTTCCTGCTGACGACTCCTGTTGCGGCAGTTACCATGGTATTTTTCAGGAATATCATGAAGCGCCGCAATACGGAATTTAGGCGGGAAATGGAAGAAACGTCCGCGCGCGTCATGGAGATGGTTGAACTTATTCCGGTGACAAGGGCTCATGCTCTCGAGGAGGAGGAAGTCCATAAAATGAGCGGCCAGCTTCTGGCAGTAGCCGAAAAGGGATATAAGCTTGATGTGATTCAGTCGCTTTTCGGCTCAGTCGGCTGGGTTGTTTTCCAGATATTCCAGGTCGTATGCCTGGCCTTTACGGGCGTGCTGGCGCTGAAGGGGACAATACTTCCGGGAGACATCACGCTGTATCAGAGTTATTTTGCGACTATAGTCAGTCAGGTATCTTCATTGATGACGCTTATCCCGACGATTGCCAAAGGCATTGAGTCAGTCAATTCCATAGGGGAAGTGCTTATGGAGGAGGATATCGAGCACAATGAAGGCAAGCGCGCGATGGATACGGTAAATGGCGCATTTGAATTTAAAAATGTGTCATTTAAGTATAACGATCAGTCAAAGGACGTCCTGAATAATCTGGATCTCACAGTAAAGCAGGGAGAAACTATTGCGCTAGTCGGAGAGTCGGGCGCAGGAAAGTCAACGATATTAAATCTTGTCATTGGCTTTAACCAGGCGACAGGCGGCCAGCTTCTTGTTGACGGGCAGGACATACGCGAGATAGATTTGAGGACATACCGGAAATATCTTGCCGTTGTGCCGCAGACTTCAATACTGTTTTCAGGAAGTATCCGCGACAATATCACGTACGGCATAGAGCATGTTGATGAACAGCATCTCCAGGAGGTTGTTAAGGCGGCAAATCTGACTGATCTGATAGAATCTCTTCCGGACGGACTTGATACGGTTGTCGGCGAGCATGGCGGCAAATTGTCCGGAGGCCAGCGGCAGCGTATTTCAATCGCCAGGGCGCTTATACGCGATCCTAAGGTTATCGTGCTGGACGAGGCAACGTCAGCGCTTGACAGTATTTCCGAGAAACTCATTCAGGAAGCGCTTGACAATCTGACGCGCGGCCGGACGACATTTATCGTTGCTCACCGGCTGTCTACGATACGCGGCGCTGATAAGATCGCGGTTATTGCGGACGGCCATTGCGTGGAATATGGCACGTTTGATGAGCTTATGGCGTTAAAGGGCGAATTTTACCAGATGAAGGTAATACAGAGCTGACAGCTTTAACTGATGCTGTCAGCCAGACGGCTAATTAATTTTATAAAAAATAAAATGGGACTGCCGCAAGTGCAGTCCCATCTTTAAAATCTATTTCTGATCCCATATGCGCAGGGTTGCAATCAGCTTTTCCTTTGTATCTGCATCCATCTTCTGGACTATCTGCAAAATCTCATTGTCCAGTGCAGTATTCTGGTAGTGCTTGTCAACGCTCCCTGCAAGATAATCCAATGAAACGCCGGTCAGTTCGGCATAGTATGAAAGCATGCGCAATGTCATGAGATTCCTGCCATTCTCAACATTGCTGATATAACCAGGTGTAACATCTAATGCCTTCGCAACATCTTCCTGAGTCAGTCCGTGCGATATTCTTAACTTTTTAACCTTTGCGCCTAAATCGCTATCCATGTAACATACCTCCGCTATTCTGTAATGTATTTTGTACCTGTGGATGCATACAAAGATCATGCTGCAAACTGATGATCACCACAAGGCAGATATTCCCGGCCAGCTTTCTGCGCAGGAATATCTGAGTTGTAAACTTATAAAATAAATTCTATTTAATAGGATTATACACCAAATCCGTTAAATTGAAAAGAGAAAAAATATTTATTTTTTATTTGCCCTGTAGCGCAGCGTTGAATCAAGTATTTTCTTGCGGAGCCTTAAATGGGAAGGAGTGACTTCCAGCAGCTCATCTGTATCTATATAGTCGAGCGCCTGCTCAAGGCTGAGGATTTTAGGAGGAACCAGCCTCAGAGCCTCGTCTGCGCTTGAGGAACGGGTGTTTGTCAGGTGTTTGGTTTTGCAGACATTCACCTCAATATCTTCAGTCCTCGGATTCTCGCCAACAATCATGCCGGCATAAACATGTTCGCCTGGACCGATGAAAAGCGTGCCGCGATCCTGAGCGTTAAACAGGCCGTAGGTTACAGCATTGCCGTCCTCGTAAGCGATAAGCGAACCTGTTTTGCGGTAGGATATATCGCCCTTGTACGGCTCATATCCTTCAAATGAAGTATTTATTACGCCGTTGCCTTTTGTGTCGGTCATAAATTCGCCGCGGTAGCCGATCAGGCCGCGTGAAGGGATAGAAAACTGCAGGCGCGTATAGCCTCCGTTAATCGGCGTCATGCCAAGCAGCTCGCCTTTACGCTGGCTTAATTTCTGAATAACAGATCCCGAAAATTCATCAGGTACATCAATATAAGCAAGCTCCATAGGTTCAAGCTTTTTGCCGCGCTCGTCAGTGCGGTAAAGCACTTCGGCCTTGCTGACTGCAAATTCATAACCCTCGCGGCGCATATTTTCGATCAGGACGGACAAATGCAGCTCGCCTCTGCCTGAGACTTTAAAAGAATTTTCGCTGCCTGGATTTTCCTCGACACGCAGGCTTACATCTGTGTTAAGCTCCCTGAACAGGCGGTCACGGATATGGCGCGATGTCACAAATTTTCCTTCCTTACCGGCAAGCGGGCTGTCGTTGACCATAAAATCCATAGACAGTGTCGGCTCGGATATTTTCTGGAAAGGAATTGCCGAAGGATTCTCCACGGAACAGAGAGTATCGCCAATATGGAGGTCGGCAATGCCGGATACGGCTACAATGTCTCCGATGGAGGCTTCTGCTGTTTCAAGCTTGTTTAAGCCGCTGAACGTATAAAGCTTTGTTACGCGCACGCGTTTGTGTACCGAAGGGTCGTGGTGGTTGACAATCATAACTTCCTGGTTTACACGCAGGTGTCCGTTGTCAATCTTTCCTACGCCAATGCGGCCGACAAATTCATTATAATCAATCGTAGAGATAAGCATTTGCGTATCTGCGTCCGGATCGCCCTCCGGTGCAGGGATATTTTCTACAATGCAGTCAAACAGAGGCTGCATGTCCTTTGGCTCGTCAGCAAGGTCGGCAACAGCATAGCCTGATTTGGCTGACGCAAAAATAAACGGACATTCAAGCTGTTCGTCACTGGCATCTAAGTCAATGAACAGCTCAAGTATCTCATCTATCACTTCCTGCGGCCTTGCTTCCGGACGGTCAATTTTGTTTATGCATACGATAACTGACAAATCAAGATCAAGAGCTTTTTGCAGCACAAATTTTGTCTGCGGCATAACGCCCTCAAATGCATCAACTACCAGTATAACGCCGTTTACCATTTTCAGGACGCGCTCAACCTCACCGCCGAAATCGGCATGACCCGGTGTGTCTATAATGTTAATTTTGATATCCCTGTATGTGATGGCGGTATTTTTGGAAAGAATGGTAATTCCGCGTTCACGCTCAATGTCGTTGGAATCCATGACTCTTTCGCCAACTTCCTGGTTTTCCCGGAAAGTGCCGCTCTGCTTCAGGAGTTCATCTACCAGCGTGGTCTTGCCGTGGTCAACATGTGCGATAATTGCAATATTTCTGATATCTTCACGCTTCATATTCATAATCGTGCATAATTCCTTTCCTGATTTTATATACTTCAAATGCTGAAAATATTAAGCAACTTTTATATTCTATCACAATACCGGAAAATTTCAAGCATGCGGGATAGTATTTTTGAGATTACGTAAATTTGCATTCTGTGATGTGCGTGTTTGACGCATTTAAAATGCAAATTTACGTAATCCCAATTTGCAATATTTATAAACAAATACAAAATAATATAAAAAAAATATAAAATTCGCAAAAAGACATATAAAAAACATATTTTTATGTAATATAATGGAAAAACGGTACATATACATATTAAGAGCAAAATAAAGCACAATACCAGATGTAAAAGCGCTGGAAAAGAAGGGAGAAATACTAAAAATGCTTGATAAGGTAATTGAAAACAACAGAGTGAATATCATTGGAGAGGTCGTTTCTGAATTTACATTCAGTCATGAGGTTTTCGGAGAGGGGTTTTATCTTGTAAATGTATCGGTTAACAGATTAAGCGATATGGTGGATATTATACCTCTTATGATATCAGAAAGGCTGGTTGATGTTACAAAGGACTATCGTGGAATGAAGATTGAAGTTGCAGGACAGTTCCGTTCATACAATCGTCACGAGGGTGTGAACAATAAGCTGATTTTGTCTATTTTTGTGAGGGAACTGCAGTTTGTGGACGAAGATGAAGTGCCGGAGGAACAGTCAAGGTCCAATCAGATTTTTCTGGACGGTTATGTGTGCAAGCTGCCGATTTATAGAAAAACGCCTTTGGGGAGGGAGATTGCAGATATACTGATTGCCGTCAACCGCCCTTACGGCAAATCGGACTATATACCGTGCATTGCCTGGGGGAGAAATGCGCGTTATGCGTCTACTATAGAAGTAGGCGGACACCTGCAGCTCTGGGGCAGGGTGCAGAGCCGCGAGTACACGAAAAAGATAAGCGAGGAGGAAGTAGAAAAGCGGGTAGCCTATGAAGTTTCCATCAGCAAGATTGATTTGATAGAAGATGAGGCATAGGCGATGCGTGATGCCCGAGAACTATTAGAATCTGCAAAAATACAAAATGCGGAAATTCCGGAAATCCTGTGTTGACATACCAGAATACAAGTGCTATATTCATTGTAATGTCATGGAGCAGACGTGTTTGGCTCTGTACAGTATGTATCGTAAATTAATAAGGCAAACAGAGAAAGTAGAGGTCGCGTTATCCATCAGTAGTTTGCAGGATGTGCCAGCGCACAGCGGAATGCACGCGAAAGGGGTTGACGCCGAAGCAGGGCATTGCTGGGAATATCCTGCTGGGCGCAAGGCCAACAGCCTTGCGACTGTCATCGCATGATGGAGAGCTACGATTGGGAAACAAATAGAATCCTTACAGGGCTGATCCATTGCGGTCAGTCCTTTTCTCTTTAGCAAAAATGCTGGATAGCAGCAGAAAGAAGGAGCGTATGGCAATTTTTACAGGAGCAGGCACAGCAATCATCACCCCTATGCGGGAAGATGGAGAGATTAATTATGAGAAGCTTGGCGAGCTGTTGGATTTCCAGATCAGCCACGGTACGGATGCTATTGTGATCTGCGGCACAACCGGAGAAGCATCTACATTGACGCATGAGGAGCATATTGAGGCGATCCGTTTTACTGCGGATTATGTCAAAAAGAGAGTGCCGGTTATCGCAGGAACCGGTTCAAACTGTACAAAAACAGCAATTTATCTGTCTCAGGAGGCGCAGAAGGCTGGCGCAGACGGCTGCCTGGTCGTGACTCCGTATTACAACAAGGCAACGCAGCAGGGACTGATCGAGCACTATACAGCGGTTGCGAAGGCTGTTGACCTTCCTGTCATCATGTACAATGTTCCGGGAAGAACCGGATGTAATCTTCTGCCGGAGACAGTGGCAAAACTGGCAAAAGAAGTAGAAAATATCGTTGGCTTGAAGGCCGCAACCGGAAACATGGCGCAGGAGATAAAGACAATGGCGCTGGCAGACGGCTGCCTGGATCTGTATTCAGGCGAGGACGGCCACAAGCTGGATCTGTTCGTGTTCGGCCTGTCGTTCCTGGCGGTAGAAATCTATGAGTTCTACCACCTGTACCACCTGGGTGCGACCATCCAGACCAGCGCCTTCCTGTCATCGTTCTTCACGCTGGTAGGTACGCACGGTCTGCACGTGACCTTTGGTCTGATCTGGCTGATCGTGCTGATGGTCCAGTTGAACAAGCACGGTATCACCCGTGAAAACACCCGCCGTCTGATGTGCCTGTCCATGTTCTGGCACTTCTTGGACGTGGTGTGGATCGGCGTGTTCACCTTTGTGTATCTGATGGGGGTGCTGTAAATGAGTGCACACAATATGCATGCGGATCACCAC
>CANRBP010000079.1 GCA_947628875.1 uncultured Lachnospira sp. | reverse complement strand
CTGGGAAAAATACAAAAGTGATCCCGGTTTCTACAGAAGAATACGGTGTTTCTAAGGCAAAACGGCCATTTAATTCCAGGCTTGATAAACGCAAACTGGCGGTGAACGGGTTTAAGCCTCTTCCGGACTGGCAGGATGCGCTGGCGCGCTATTTAAAGGAAATTGACTTTTGATTAAAGTTGAAGCGAAAGGACAGGAGTTTATATATGGGACAGATCAAAGTGGAAAAAAATGCAGGAGGCATCGAAGGTTTATGTATCATTGAGCCGGCTGTTCATGGAGATTCACGCGGTTATTTTATGGAGACATATAACCGCAATGATTTTATGGAAAATGGGCTTGATATGGTTTTTGTGCAGGACAACCAGTCGCGGTCGGCAAAAGGAGTCCTGCGCGGACTGCATTTCCAGAAAGAATTTCCTCAGGGGAAGCTGGTGCGCGTTTTATACGGAAGCGTTTTTGATGTAGCGGTTGATTTAAGAAGCCAGTCTCCAACATATGGAAAATGGCATGGCGTTGAGCTGACAGGAGAAAATAAAAAGCAGTTTTACATTCCGAAGGGATTTGCGCATGGTTTCCTTGTGCTGAGCGATTCAGCGGAGTTTTGCTATAAATGTACAGACTTTTACCATCCTGATGATGAGGGCGGCATGGCGTGGAACGATCCGGAAATAGGCATACAATGGCCTCAGGTGTCCGGCAGTTATCAGGGCAGCGCCTCAGCGGAAGGATATGCGCTTGCGGACGGCACGCCGCTTTTGTTAAGCGATAAAGACCAGAAATGGCTTGGAATACGGGAAACTTTCCGTTTTAACTGAATATTTGGCGGAAAATTTTATGGCGCGTAGGGCAGAGGCTGGCATAGGAATATGCCGGCTTCTTTTGTGATATGAAAGCCGTGCTGCGTCTGTTTCTCAACAAAGCTGCGAAAATCTTTGAAGCGGTTGAGAAGAAACTGATTCTGGTTTCCATGGCACGATAGTATATATTCAATCAGAGGTTCGGCGTCATTAAGCTCAATGCTGTCATCATACTGCATGCATCTGATTGATGAAAAGCAGCCGGAAAGCAGGCTGGCACCGTTATCCAGTCCGAAACGCTCATAAAGCCTGTCGGCAGACAGGACAATGCGGCTGTCAAAACGCTGCACGAGCCCGCTTATCTCATGCATATGCCGGCTGCCGTAAGTGCTGCATGCGAAAAGGCCGCCGGGTTTCAGGACGCGGCGCACTTCGCTGCATACCTGTCCGATATCTCTGCAATAAAAAAGCAGGTGGTTGGCAATTACAAGGTCGAAGCAGGACGCAGGGAAAGGAATTTCATGGCAGTCAAAAGCAGCAAAGAAAAAACGCCTGTCCTGCTGGCCTATGTTGCGGCGTACATCGCGAAGCATGCCGTCGGAGAGGTCAGAAAGCGTCAGCTGTATATTTTGCGGCAGCCTTGAAATATTTTCCAGCCAGAGCGTGCCGTCTCCGCAGCCGAGCTCGAGGATATTCATGCCTTCGCGGATATGGCACTGGTCGTAAATCCATGGAAACCAGCCGGTCTTGTTTACAGAATGCTCCTTGTGCAGGCGTATGCGCGCGGCAATATTAGTAGCATTCTGGTACTGGTTTTTCAGGCTTTTTTCAACGCCGGTCAGATGGATAAGGGAAAGCATCTGGCTCCAGTTGACTTCATGGTTCATTTCAAGAGCCTGCATTGTGCTGTCAATTGCATTTTCAACAAGCTGCATCTGCTCAATGCGATCCTGAACCAGCTTTTTTTGCAGTTTCAGAGAATTAAGCAGAGAGCGGCAATCAATATCCCGTATCGTAATTTCGCGGATATCCTCAAGCGTGAAACCCAGATATTTCAGCAGTATGATCTGCTGCAGGCGGGCAAAATCATCGTCCGTGTAAAAGCGTGCGCCAGAGCCGCTGACGAAGGAAGGCTTTAAGATATCCTGCTGGTCATAATAACGGATAGTGCGCAGGGATACGCCTGCCATGCGTGCAAATTCGCCTGATGAATAGTAGCCGGGCAGTTTCATGTTCTGGTTGCCTCCTGATTTTCGTATTGCAGCTGTCTTTATATCGGCTGCACCTGTCTCCATTATATAAAGAAATATAGAAATTGCAACAAATGCGTTACAAAAATACGTTACAAAAATGCCTGCTTGTGTTACAATTATAACAGTTGCAGCCAAAACAAGGCGGAGCAGATGGGAGGCAGGCATGGACAAACAGTTTAAAGACAAGATTATAAGACTGGGCAAATATATGAACGGCAATTCTAAGTTTTCAGTGCCGCTTGTACGCTGCATTCAGGAATGTTTTGAGATCGTGATGTCCGAGCATGAGGCCGATCTGCTGCTTATGGTGGGCAGCGGCGCATACACAAAGGAGCAGCTGCGCCAGCTTTGGCAGCTTGAAGATGCAGAGTTTGAGGAAACCTTTAGGCAGATACTTGAAAAAAGCCTGCTGTGGGAGCGGAGAGAGCCTGGGACGTATGAGCTGGTGCCGATTTTTCCGGGGTGGATCGAACTGTACGCCTCCGGACCCGTAAATGAAAGCCGTAAAAAGCTTATCGCCAAATTTGCGGAATTTGAGGAATTGCTGAAACAATTAAATATCCCTCCGGTGCGCGCCTACATGAACCGTGTCAATACCGGCAACATGGAGCGTGAAAATGGACGCATGTCTACCGTTGTTTCGCGCGGCAGCAAGACTGTTGAAATAAACAAGCCGCTGACATCGGAGCAGACTGTCTATACGGAAGGGGAAATATACCCGATGCTGGAAAAGCATAAAGGGCATATCAGCGTCATGGGCTGTTTCTGCCGATTAAAGGAGCAGCTGGAAGGGCATTCATGTGATTATGGCCTGCCGGTTGAGGGCTGCATGAGCCTGGGCAGGCTTGCCGACCAGCTTGTTGAAGCAGGCATTGCCAGGAGGCTGGAATATGATGAAGCGGTACAGATGATAGCAGACTTTGAAAAGAAAGGATGCATTCATACAATATACCATTACGGCGTCAGTTCGGACGAGGAGGAGATGACCATCTGCAACTGCTGCGTGGACTGCTGCTTTTTGTACAGCAGTTACCGTGAAGGAGCGCTGTCTCAGCTATTGATGAAAGTATATTTCCGCCCGCAGCTCATTGATGAGAATCAGTGCGTGGGATGCGGCCGATGCGGACGATATTGTCCGACAGGCGCAACCGGGTATGACAGGGAAAATAAAAAACTCATATTCAGGCTTGACAGATGCATAGGATGCGGACAGTGCGTTACGCAGTGCCCGAAGCCGGTCAGGGAAATGGTGCGCGATGAGCGTAATGTTTTCGTAAAGACGCGCCGGAAAAAGGAATGGGAGACGCATACAAAACATGCATGAGGGAACAATTTGCAGGGAGATACTGGATATTGCCATTGAGGCGGCCGAACAGAACGGATTATCCAGGATAAGCAGGATCACTGTGGCAGTTGGCGCACAGTCGTGCGTGCAGGAGGCGCAGCTGAAATTTTATTTTTCATACGCGAAAAAAGGTACGATAGCGGAAGGGGCAGAATTAGCAGTTGAGAGAGATGATTCGCTTAAAGGCTGGCATTCTGAGTATGTTAAGAATATAGAGGGCGATTAAGTCATGGTTAAAATTTATAGGACAGATGAACATATCATCAGCCAGATCGAGCAGTATACGGAAGGAATATGGGTGCATATGGTAGAACCCAGCAGCAAAGAGCTTAATCAGGTTGCAGAAATTTATGAGATAGAAACTGATGACCTCGCATCGGCGCTTGATGAGGAGGAAAGTTCGCGTATCAGCCTGGAGGACGGGTATACGCTGATTCTGGTTGACATACCGTCAACGGAGGTGCGCCACGAAAAAAAGATGTATACTACAATACCGCTCGGCATAGTCCTCAAACAAAACGCTATCATAACCGTATGCAGGGAAGATACGCCGCTTATGGACTATTTTATCAGGAGCAAGCTCAAGGATTTCAGCACAAAGAAAAAAATGAGGTTCATTTACCAGCTTCTGCTGCGCTCAGCCGCACTGTACCAAACATACCTGCGCGACATTGATAAAAAAAGGACAGAAATAGAGGAGCGCATCGGACAGAAAACGCAGGATGAGGATCTGATCGAGCTGCATGAGCTCGAGTCCACGCTGGTGTATTTTGCAACGTCCCTGCGCGCCAACAGTATCGTGCTTGAGCGCCTGAGGCGGTATAAGCGGCTTGAGCAGTATCCGGAAGATATGGAACTGCTTGATGATGCTGTCGTGGAATACCAGCAGGCTATTGAGATGACGGCGATATACAGGGATATTATAGACGGCACGCGGCAGCTGATGTCATCAGTCATGGATAACCGCCTGAACAATGTCATGAAATATCTGACTTCAATTACGCTGGTAATGGCCATACCGACAGTTATATCGGGAGTTTATGGAATGAATGTGGACGAGCGCTGGATGCCTTTTTCAGACACGCCGTACGGTTTCGGCATTATCTGCGCCATTATAATTGCCGCCTGCATTATTACCCTTTGGATATTAAAAAAGAAACGGATGCTGTAACCGTTAACTGACAGATTAAGCATACAAGATATGATATCGCATTCAAATCAAATGATATCATATCTTGTACTTATATTCTTTGGCGCGGCAGTACCCTGCACTCGGATTTATGGCAGAAGCTGCTTAAATTATCCCTGAATCCGGAACGGCCGCAAAGCAAGAGCTTTTACTTATAGATCTCCTGCCAACGGGACACGATCTCCAGTGCGTCATCTTCCGAAGATACCTTTGTGACGATAACGCCGTCAAGATAAATTTCGTATACTGGAAATTTTTTGGTGCTGTTTCCGTGCAGTACCTCAACTTTGTTTAATTTAACCCGCTCCATGCCTGCAAACCTCCTGTGTGATGCAATAATAAAATGATACCGGCAAACGGATACCAGATCGGCTGGTATTGATATGCTGATATTGTCAAACAACATGTTGTATTATATCACAAAGAATTTACAAAGAAAACACAATATACAGAATTGGTACTAAAGAACCAAAAGATGATCACTTTTGTTAATTCTGCGATAATAATTTGGCTTGCATATTTAGTACTAAAGGGATATACTATAAATGAACAAGCGCGTGACAGACGGCGGCGCACCGTCACCAATGGAAAAGATCCAAGTATTAGGGGAGTTAAATAATGACATTTGGACAGGAGAAGACGGATAACCAAGATCAGGGACATGATAAGCTGTATCGTTTAGAGAGAAGGCTTGCGGCTCTCGATGAGCAATTTTCAATTTTTGTCGCGAACAAGGCATTTAATACGTATTTTGAAAGCAAGGATCTAAGATGCTCGCAGATGTTGGATTTTGTGCATCCGGAAGAAATTGATCGGTTTAAGGCTTTTATAAGGCAGCAGGATGTACAGGAAAAATCAGAGATTTTCCGGCTGCGTGCAAGCACGGGGCAGTACAGGTATAATATGGTCAAGATACTGCAAAACAGCAAGGAATCCCTGCGCAAGCAGAATACGAATATTGAGATCATGGATATCGAGAGCGCGATGGAGACAAATGAGAAGGCGCTTTCGGATATTGCAAAGATGCAGCTCCTTTTGGGCGTAACAAACGAATATACATTCATATATAACCGTATGAACAACCTGCTCTGCATGTACCGTTATGATGAATACCAGCGCAATCTTGTTTATAAGATGGATCTGGACGACTGGAAGCAGGAGATGCTTGAGAACGGCTGTATCCTTGAGGAAGATCACGCCAAGTTTTTGGCGATGATTGCTGATATCAAGGCGTATGCGCAGAGTTTTTCGGCTAAGTTTAACTGCAGCATCCGCACGCGGAATAATATGATGGAGCTGCTTCGCTTTACAGGACTTTTGTATAACGGAGGCGACCATGACAAGGTTATAATCGGCAGGATCGTGCCGGAAGAGAGCGTCGGGCGGCTGGACAGCACGCTGGAGCTGGCTGATGAGCTGAATTATGATTCGCTGACCAATGTTTACAACAAGAAGGCCATTACAGAGTATGCGAAACGCGTTCTGCATGAGGAAAGGAACAACCGCATTGTGATTGTGATCCTTGATGTAGACCATTTTAAATCAGTCAACGACACATATGGGCATTTGTACGGCGACAAAGTGCTTGCGCGCGTTGGCGCCAAGCTGCGCATGGTAGTCGGCGATGACGGCGTTGTTGGCAGGATCGGCGGAGACGAGTTTATGATCGTCCTGAACGGATTGAATGATGACCAGCTTCTGCGTGGCATGCTGCGATCCATACGGACTCAGATCAAGTGGGAATTTGCGGAAGATTTTGAGGATTTTATGGTAACTTGCTCTATTGGAGCGGCCATCTATCCGAATAACGGCAGAGATTTTGAAGATCTGTTTAAAAAAGCGGATTACTGCCTGTATATCGCAAAGGAAAAAGGGCGCGACAGGTATGTATTCTTCCGTGATGAGCTTCACAGGCAGTCATATGAAGAATCTGTCAATAAAAAAGAGATAAATGCACAGAACAGCGGACGCGAGATCAAAGAGCTGCTTCATATAAGCACATTTATGCAGAAAGCAATGTGTGATGAGCGCGGCGCCATTCGTGAGGAACTGCAGAGGATCCTGACAGCTTACAGAATGGAAAGCATCAATGTCTACTATGGCGAGAACATGGACAGGGTATATACGGTGGGCATGGCGCTCAGCAATTCGGACAATGCCATGTATGCTTATACGCCGGAGTTTAAGAGGCTGCTTGGAAACAGGAATTATATCCAGGTCAACTATATGGGCGACTTGACAAACGAGGCTCCAGGCTTCTGTGCGGAGATGCGCAGGCGGCAGTCATTTTCGACCATGCAGTGCATCATCGGTAAGCCTGACGATATAAAAGGCATTATCACGTTTGACAGGGCGAAAGAGGCGGCGCAGTGGGCGGATTATGAAGTGAGCTGCATGACGATAATCGCCTCCTATCTCAGCCTGCTTGCATCATCTGGCAAATGAGCATATGAATACATATGATTACAAATGAATACACTATATATAGATGTATCTATTGACTTAACATGCTATATATTGTATAATCAACCTTGCTCAGTGAAATATATGAGCAAGGTTTTTATTTTATATAAAGTGAAATTGTCAATCTGCGCAGAAAATGCGCAGGAATGGAGGAATAATGAAGATTATAAAAAGAAGCGGCTCAGAAGTCACGTTTGATATTGAGAAAATCATGGCGGCTGTTACAAAGGCAAACAATGAGGTAGTTCACAGCGACCGCCTTTCCGATGAACAGATTTTTATAATTTCAAAAAATGTAGAGAATATCTGCAAGGAGATGAACAGATCTCTGGGAGTGGAGGAAATACAGGATCTTGTTGAGAATCAGATCATGAACCTGCGCGCTTTTGCTGTTGCCAGGAAATATATCACTTACAGGTATAAGAGGGCGCTCGTGCGCAAATCAAACTCTACGGACGAGCAGATATTAAGCCTGATAGAGTGCAATAATGAGGAAGTTAAGCAGGAAAATTCCAATAAAAACCCGACTGTCAACAGCGTGCAGCGCGATTATATGGCTGGCGAGGTCAGCAAGGATATCACAAAGAGGCTGCTGCTGCCGCAGGATATCGTTGATGCGCATGAGCAGGGATTGATACATTTCCATGATGCGGATTATTTTGCGCAGCATATGCATAACTGCTGTCTGGTTAACCTTGAGGACATGCTTCAGAACGGTACAGTGATAAGCGAGACTATGCTTGAGAAACCGCATAGCTTTTCGACTGCCTGCAATATAGCAACGCAGGCGATAGCTCAGATCGCAAGCTCGCAGTATGGCGGACAGAGCATTTCGCTGTCGCATCTGGCGCCGTTTGTGCAGGTCAGCCGTGAAAAATTTATCCGCAAGGTGCGTGAGGAGTTTGAGCAGACAGGCATCAGCTACACGGAAGAAAAGGTCAGGGAAGTGGCGGAGATGCGTGTCCGTGACGAGATTAAAAACGGCGTGCAGATGATACAGTATCAGGTCATTACCCTGATGACTACCAATGGACAGGCGCCTTTTGTCACGGTATTCATGTATTTGGATGAAGTGCCGGAGGGGCGCACGAGAGATGACCTGGCGCTTGTGACGGAGGAAGTCCTGCGCCAGCGGATACAGGGCGTGAAGAACGAGCAGGGCGTTTGGATAACGCCGG
>CANRBP010000078.1 GCA_947628875.1 uncultured Lachnospira sp. | reverse complement strand
GGTATCTGGCAAGCGTGTTTGGGCGTGAAAAGTAAACAGGAAGCAGGGCGGACGTGCCGGGGCAGGAATGCTTTCCGGCACGTTTTTAAATGCTTGCATTTTCAGGGAAAGTGTGCTACTATTCTCTCTACGGAATACAAATGTATTTTTCAGACGAACACATAGCGGCAGCGGCCTCTGCCAGGCATATGCGGCTGTGTGTCAGAAAGGCAGTGTGTTTGTTGCATGGAGGAGGAAAGCAAATATTATGTTGTCAGGCAGAAGGCGCTGCCCGAGGTTCTGATCAGGGTTGCGCAGGCCAACCGGCTGATCGAGACAAAAGGCTTCTCGGTTGCGGACGCCACGGAGCAGGTCGGCATAAGCCGCAGTTCCTACTACAAGTATAAAGATGATATTTTCCCGTTCCGGGACAATGCGAAAGGGCGGACGATTACATTTGTATTATCAATGGACGATGAGCCGGGGCTTTTATCAATGGTGCTGAACAAGATTGCGGAATTTAAGGCGAATATCCTGACGATACACCAGACGATCCCGGTAAACGGCGTTGCTTCGCTGACGCTGAGCGTTGATATACTGCCATCTACAGGAGATTCTGCCAGGATGATTGAGGAGATCGAGCAGCTTGCAGGCGTCAGGTATTTAAAAATATTGAGCCGTGAATAATTGAAAAAAGCGTGCGTGAGGAAAGGATTAAGACAAAATGGCTAAAATTGCAGTGTTAGGTTATGGGACAGTAGGTTCCGGCGTTGTGGAGGTTATCAGTACAAACAGCGCCTCTATTGAGAAAAAGGCAGGCGAGAAGATTGAAGTGAAATCCGTTCTGGATTTGCGTGATTTTCCGGGAGATCCGATTCAGGAAAAAATAGTCCATGATATTGATGTTATCATACAGGATCCTGAAATAGAAGTTGTCGTAGAGGTTATGGGCGGCGTTGAACCTGCATTTACTTTTGTGAAAAAGGCGCTGGAAGCAGGAAAGAGCGTATGCACATCAAACAAGGCGCTGGTTGCGGCGCATGGCCCGCAGCTGCTTCAGATAGCCAGGGAAAGGCAGCTGAATTTTATGTTTGAGGCGTCTGTCGGCGGCGGCATACCTATCATCAGGCCGCTTAACCAGTCACTCACGGCAGATGAGATAAATCAGATAACAGGCATTTTAAACGGCACGACTAATTATATATTGACAAAGATGAGCCGGGACGGCAGTTCCTATGAAGATGTTTTAAAAGAAGCACAGGAGCTCGGATACGCGGAGCGTGATCCTGAAGCGGACGTTGAGGGTTATGATGCCTGCCGCAAGATCGCGATCCTGACATCGCTGGCATTCGGAGCCACTGTCCAGTTTGAGGAAATACGCACGGAGGGCATAACAAAGATAACAACGGAAGATTTCAAGTACGCAGAGAAACTTGGCTGCGTTATCAAGCTGCTTGCCTCAAGCAGGAAAAAAGACGGCAGGGTTTATGCTATAACGGCGCCGTTCATGCTTAATAAAGATCATCCTTTATACAATGTAAACGATGTTCTCAACGGCATTTATATAAATGGCAATGTGATCGGAGATGTGATGTTTTTCGGCGCAGGAGCAGGCAAGCTGCCGACAGCGAGCGCGGTGGTCGCTGATGTTGTTGACTGCGTGAAGCACAAAGGCAAAAATGTCATGACAATATGGAGCATGGAAAAAATGGAGCTGGGCGATGCAGATGATGAAGAACGCAGATTCTTTGTGCGCGTAAAGGGCGATGCATCAGATTTATCCGCGGCCAGGGATGCGTTCGGACAGGCGGATCCGGTCACGGTTGACGGCCTTGCAGGCGAGTTTGGCTTTGTAACCCCGAAAATGACGGAGAGAGCTTTTGCGGAGGCGGCCGGAAAGATAAGTGTTATAAACAGGATACGCATAGACGATACTGTGCTGCAGTAATTTATTTTAGTATATGTATGATGGAGGAAAATGATGAAATATTTGATTGTGCTTGGGGATGGAATGGCAGATAACGGAATTCCGGAGCTTGACGGAAAAACTCCGCTGGAATATGCGGATACGCCAACGATGGATAAATATGCAAAAATGTCGGAGATAGGCATGGTGCATACGATACCGGACGGCATGTCCCCGGGCAGCGATACGGCCAATCTGTCCGTACTCGGGTATGATCCGGAAAAATATTATTCAGGGCGCTCGCCGCTGGAGGCATTGAGCATTGGCGTGGATATGAAATCAACTGATGTTGCGCTGCGCTGCAATCTTGTCACTTTGTCCGACGGGGAATGCGCTTATGAGGACAGGACGATCATTGACCACAGCTCCGGGGAAATATCAACAGAGGATGCGGCTGTTTTAATAGAGGCGGTGCGCAGGGAGCTTGAGGACGACATATACAAATTTTATGTCGGCACGAGCTACAGGCATCTGACGATCTGGGACGGAGGCGAAGTTGTAAGCCTGACTCCGCCTCATGACGTGCTTGGCCAGAAAATCGGCCAATATCTTCCGGAACAGCCGAAACTGCGTGAGATGATGAAAAAAAGCTATGATATATTATCTGCGCATCCGATAAACAAGGCGCGCATCGAGAAGGGACTCAATCCTGCAAATTCGCTGTGGTTCTGGGGCGCAGGCACAAGGCCGGCACTGATATCATTTTCGGAAAAAACCGGGCATACCGGCGCGATGATCTCCGCAGTCGATCTGCTCAAGGGAATTGCCATTGGGGCTGGAATGAAGGTAGTTGCTGTCGAGGGCGCAAACGGCGGCTTAAATACGAACTATGAAGGAAAGGCAGATGCTGCTGTTGATGCTCTTTTGAACGGAGGCTGCGATTTTGCGTATATCCACCTGGAAGCGCCAGATGAGATGGGGCATCAGGGAAGTTATGAGCGCAAGGTCAAGTCGATTGAAAATCTGGATCAGCGTATCGTAAAAAGGGTTATTGAGCGCATGGAGCAGTCAGGGGAAGAGTTCAGGATGCTGATACTGCCGGATCATCCAACACCGGTAGCTATTCGGACGCATGTTTCCGATCCGGTTCCGTATATGCTTTATGACAGTACGGATAGGCAGGCGCATGACTGGTTATACAACGAGCGTGAAGCAGAGGCAAGCGGAAATTATATTGCTCAGGGACACACCATTATCGACCATTTGTTCAAAAAAGACGCATAAGCGGTTTTTGCATATATACGGTTGAAGAAAGCAGGAGAAAACAGATATGGTTAAGGTTGTAAAATTTGGCGGCAGCTCTTTGGCGAGCGCGGATCAGTTTAAAAAAGTCGGTAATATTATACATTCGGACGAAAGCAGGCGGTATGTTGTTCCGTCAGCGCCGGGAAAACGCTTTGATCAGGATACCAAGGTCACGGATATGCTGTATAAATGTTATGCAGAGGCTTCAGAGGGCAGGAGTTATGACAAGCAGCTGAAAGCGATCAAGGAAAGATATAACGAGATTATTAAAGGACTCGGGTTAAAGCTGTCGCTGGAAGAAGAATTTGCGGATATAAAAAAACAGTTTGGCGTGAAGGCAGGACAGGATTACGCGGCATCAAGGGGCGAATACTTAAACGGGATCATTATGGCCAGCTACCTTGGATTTGAGTTTATTGATGCGGCTTCCGTTATCTGTTTTGATAAAAACGGCGAATTTGACCCGGAAAAGACTAACAAAGTGCTGGGCGACCGCCTTGCTGATACAAAAAATGCGGTAATACCTGGATTTTACGGCGCAAAACCGAACGGAGAGGTTGTCACATTTTCGAGAGGCGGTTCTGATGTGACAGGCTCCATAGTTGCCAGGGCGCTAAAGGCTGATGTTTATGAAAACTGGACAGATGTTTCAGGATTTTTGGCAGCGGATCCGAGGATCGTGGAAAATCCTAAACCAATCACGATTATTACGTACAAGGAACTTCGTGAGCTTTCCTATATGGGTGCTTCGGTGCTTCATGAGTCCGCAATATTCCCTGTGAGGAAGGAGGGCATTCCTATTAATATCCGCAATACTAATGCGCCGGAGGACAAGGGCACGATGATAGTGGAGACGACCTGCAACAAGCCGGATTGCATTATCACAGGCATTGCAGGAAAGAAAGGCTTTGTATCCATCAGCATTGACAAGGACATGATGAATTCCGAGATAGGTTTTGGGCGCAAGGTACTGCAGGTATTTGAGGACAACGGCATTTCGTTTGAGCATATGCCGTCAGGTATAGACACCATGACCGTTTTTGTCCATCAGGATGAATTTGTTGAAAAAGAGCAGAAGGTGCTTGCGCAGCTGCACCGCGCCGTGCATCCGGACTCTGTTGAACTTGAGGCGGATCTCGCGCTGATTGCGGTCGTTGGACGCGGCATGAAAAATAATTCAGGTATTGCAGGAAATATTTTTTCCGCTTTGGCGAAAGCGAAGATTAACATTAAGATGATCGATCAGGGTTCCAGCGAGCTGAATATTATCATCGGCGTCAGGAACCGTTACTTTGAAGATGCCATCAAGACAATTTATGGAGTATTCGTTCCGGAACAGTAATACTCGAAAAAAGTATGGGCGGCAAAGGCTGATGCTGCATTGTGCAGGCATTTTCCGGGCGGCAGGCCAGGAAAATCGGCATGAACAAGCGGTATCAGTCTTTTTTACTGAAAAATATCAAAAAAGAATAAGCCTGCAAGCTTATTATTATAGGAGTTTGTACAATGGATGTGACCAGAAAGATAGCGGAGGAACTGCAAATCAAGCCGTCTCAGGCGGAGGCGGCTGTAAAGCTGATTGATGAGGGCTGCACGATACCATTTATTGCAAGATACCGCAAGGAGGCAACAGGCGCGCTTAATGACGAACAGCTGAGGAATCTTGACGAGAGGCTGCGCTACCTGCGCAACTTAGAAGAACGCAAGACGCAGGTGCTTGCTTCTATCGAGGAGCAGGGGAAACTTACAGATGCGCTGAAAGAACAGATCGCAGGCGCAGAGACAATGGTGCTCGTGGAAGATCTGTACAGGCCTTATAAGCAGAAACGCAGGACGCGTGCAACGGCTGCCAGAGAGAAAGGTCTTGAGCCGCTTGCATGTTATATAATGGAGCAGAATGCCAGCGCGCCGCTTGAGGAAGAAGGAGAAAAATATATCTGTGCAGATGAAGGCAAGGAAGTCAAAGATGCGAATGAGGCAATTGCAGGAGCGCTTGATATTATTGCCGAGCAGATATCAGATGTTGCTGAGTACAGGACTTATATCCGCGACCTGACATTCCGGGAGGGCACAATATCTTCGGCGGCCAGGGATGCGCAGGCGCAGTCGGTATATGAAAATTATTATGATTACAGCGAGAGCATACGAACGATACCGGGACACCGCATACTTGCATTAAACAGAGGCGAGGCGGAAAAGTTCCTGTCTGTCAAAGTGGAGGCGCCGCAGGAGCGCATTATCATGTATCTTGAAAAAAAGGTCATAACGGCTGACAATCCGTTTACATCGCCTGCGCTTAAAGCTGCTGCAGAAGATGCCTACAGCCGCCTGATCGCGCCTGCGATTGAGAGGGAGATACGAAGCAGTCTGACGGATACGGCTGAGGACGGTGCAATCCGTGTATTTGGCAAGAATCTTGAACAGCTTCTGCTGCAGCCGCCGATAGCCGGAAAAGTCGTGCTCGGATGGGATCCGGCATTTCGTACAGGCTGTAAGCTGGCTGTAGTTGATCCTACCGGCAAGGTGCTGGCAACGAAGGTGATTTATCCGACAGAGCCGCACAACAAAGTGGCGGAGGCAAAAAGAGAGGTTAAAAAGCTTATAGACAAATACCATGTTACGCTTATCTCCTGCGGAAACGGCACGGCCTCGAGGGAGTCGGAGCAGATAATATCTGATATGATACATGAAATGGATTTGAAAGATGTGGACTATATCATTACAAATGAAGCAGGCGCATCAGTTTATTCGGCGAGCAAGCTGGCAGCGGAAGAATTTCCGGATTTTGACGTGGCGCAGCGCAGCGCAGTCTCCATCGCGCGCCGCGTGCAGGATCCGCTGGCGGAGCTTGTTAAGATTGAACCGAAGTCCATAGGCGTTGGGCAATATCAGCATGATATGAACCAGAAGAAGCTCGGGGAGGCGCTTGCTGGCGTGGTTGAGGACAGCGTGAACAAAGTCGGCGTGGATCTGAATACGGCATCAGCCTCGCTCTTGGAGTATATTTCTGGCATCTCAAAGGCTGTTGCAAAAAATATTGTTGATTACCGCGAGACGAACGGCAGATTTACAAACAGGAAACAGCTTTTAAAGGTTGCCAAGCTCGGACCGAAGGCGTTTGAACAGTGCGCGGGATTTATGAGGATATCTGACGGAGAAAATCCGCTTGATGCAACGAGCGTCCATCCGGAGAGTTATGCGGCGGCAGAACAGCTTCTCGGGCTTTTGGGTTACACATTAGATTCCATTACTGCCGGCAGCCTTGCAGGACTTTCCGGAAAAGTCAGGGATTTGCAGGCTATGGCGCAGCAGCTCGGCATTGGCGAAATGACGCTTGCCGATATCATAAAGGAGCTTGAAAAGCCTGGGCGCGATCCTCGTGAAACAATGCCAAAGCCGATACTGCGCAAGGACATTATGGAAATGAAGGATCTGCAGCCGGGAATGATCTTAAAGGGAACCGTGCGCAATGTTATTGATTTTGGGGCATTTGTGGACATTGGCGTGCATCAGGACGGCCTTGTGCATATTTCGCATATGAGCAGCCGCCGCCGCGTAAATCATCCGCTTGATGTTGTGCATGTCGGAGATATCGTGGATGTCCGCATTCTGGAAGTGGACGTGGCAAAGGCAAGAATTTCCCTTTCTATGATATTGGACGAGCAGGAGGAAGCTGAAAAGAAACATTCAAAAAACAGAGTGCGTGCTAAGGACAAAAAAAGCGGCGAAGGAAAGAAAAAGGAAGGTTTGAACCTGAGCGGCCTTAACCGGTTTATGCGGTAAAGGGCATTCAGGCTGGGAGGTACTGGCATGACAGAGAATGGACAGGAAGCACAGGTAAAATTTGAGGTTCGGCTTGGAGCAAAAGACCTTATGGATTTTAAGGCGTATCACAATTATCACAGCCTTGGCGGCGTGGCTGCGCTTTTGTTCGGAATTATCGCGCTTGTTATCTGCGAGGTATCCGTAAACAGGGTAAATATTTCCTACACGCTGATGATGGGATTTTTCGGGATATTTTTTACGGTTTATACGCCGGTCGGCATGTGGATGAAAGCCAGGCAGCAGATAAAAAATGTAGATGCCTTTAAGCAGCCGCTCAGCTATACGGTCACAAATGAAAAAATCATTGTTGAGCAGGGGGAAATCCATGAAGAATTGCTGTGGAGCGACATTTACAGGATAAAATGTACCGGGAAAAGCCTTATTTTGTATATTACTGCGGTGCGTGCAAATATCCTTCCGCTCCGCGAACTGGGCGGCTGTACTGAAGCGTTTTTGAAGATTGCCGGGGAACAGCTCAAACCGTTCCAGTTAAAGCTGAATGCGGCAAAGGCGATTGAAAAAAGCAGGCGCTGACGATGGAAAGGGGTGAGCCGGATATTGGAAAAAATCATAGAAACGCAGGATGCAGAAGAAACTTTCCAACTGGGAAAGGATTTAGGGCAGCAGGCAAAGGCGGGGCAGATATTCTGCCTTGATGGCGAGCTTGGCGTTGGCAAGACGGTATTTACCAAGGGTTTTGCGCAGGGATTAGGCATCTCAGAGCCTGTCACCAGTCCGACATTTACAATAATACAGGAGTATCAGGAGGGCAGGCTGCCGCTGTATCATTTTGATGTGTACCGGCTGAGTGATGCCTCTGAATTGGAAGCGCTTGGTTATGAAGAATATTTTTTTGGCAGCGGCGTAACTCTGGTGGAATGGGGCGGCCTTGTCAGAGAACTTCTGCCGCCGGAAACAGTGTTTGTCACAATTGAGAAAAATCTTGAAAAAGGAACCGGTTACAGAAAGATTACCGTGAAGGAGAATTGAAATGAGGATTCTGGCGATTGAGAGCTCGTCAGTAACGGCGTCCGTTGCGATTGTTACGGATAATGTCCTGACGGCGGAATATACGGTCAACTATAAAAAAACACATTCCCAGACGCTGCTTCCGATGATTGATGAGATATGCACAATGACGGAGACAGAGCCGGAGTCGCTTGATCTTATAGCTGTGTCGGCAGGCCCCGGTTCATATACAGGACTGCGTATCGGTGCGGCGACCGGCAAGGGTTTGGCGCTGGCGCTGGGAAAACCGATG
>CANRBP010000077.1 GCA_947628875.1 uncultured Lachnospira sp. | reverse complement strand
CGAGAGGCTGGAAAATCGAGGTCATCAATTCTGATGAGACAGGCATCGGCGGCATGAAAGAGATTGAGTTTATGGTCAAAGGCCAGGGAGCTTACTCGGTCATGAAATATGAGAGCGGCGTCCATCGCGTACAGCGCGTGCCGGAAACTGAGTCAGGAGGAAGGATCCATACGTCAACGGCGTCTGTTGCCGTCATGCCGGAAGCGGAGGATGTTGATGTGCAGATCGATGACAAGGACATACGTATTGATGTCATGCGTGCGTCAGGGAATGGCGGACAGTGTGTTAACACAACAGATTCCGCAGTACGCCTGACACATTACCCTACAGGGATAGTTATTTATTCGCAAACGGAAAAATCGCAGATACAGAACAAGGAAAAAGCGTTTGCATTGCTGCGCGCAAAGCTCTATGACATGGAGCTGCAGAAAGCGCATGATGCGGAGGCAGATGCAAGGAGGAGCCAGATAGGTACAGGCGACCGTTCTGAGAAAATACGGACATACAATTTTCCGCAGGGACGCGTGACAGACCACCGCATTGGCTTGACTTTGTATAAGCTGGATAAGATAATGAACGGCGATATACAGGAAATCATTGATGCCTGCATTGTAGCTGATCAGAATGCCAAACTCGCAAATATGAATGAAGCTTGAAAGCGCAGAAGGCGCAAATTAATTTTATTTTAAAAAAATGATTGCAAAATACCTCATATGGGTATAATATACCTGTATGAGGTATTTTATACCCTGTACGGGTATATTGTATCGTATGCAGCATACACAAAAACAGACAAAAGAGAGGTGAAACGTATGCCTGATGAGGTTGGCTGCTGCCATAAAACAAAAAAGCGTCCGGAAAAAGAGTACAGGAACCTGATAAACCGGTTAAGCCGCATTGAAGGCCAGATCCGCGGCATCAGGGGTATGGTAGAAAAGGACGCCTACTGTACAGATATATTGACGCAGGTGGCCGCTGTGACGGCAGCTCTTAACAGCTTCAACAGGGAACTGCTGGCCAGCCATATCAAAACCTGCGTGACAAAGGATATTAGGGAGGGCAGGGATGAAACAGTTGACGAACTGCTGGCTGCTTTGCGGAAATTGATGAAATAATGCAGGATATACAAAAGCGGTTTTAATGATTTATTTGTATAATTTGGAGTGGAGAAATGGGGATTAGTATGAAAAATAAGCTCGATAGCTTATTTTTCACACGGGAATTTGTGCCGGAGCGTCACAAATTCCTCTGATGGCAGACGCGAATTTGAGATTCGCATCGCCCCGTTGCGAAAACGCTCCGGAATGGAGATTAAAATGGAACAGTATACCGTTTCAGGAATGACATGCGCCGCATGCAGTGCGCGGGTGGAGAAAGCTGTATCCAGAGTGCCGGGCGTGACAGCCTGCTCTGTCAGCCTGCTGACAAATGCAATGGGCGTTGAGGGAACTGCATCAGCAGATGCTATAATCAAGGCTGTTGAGGAAGCTGGTTACAGCGCAGCCAAAAAGGACGGGCATCAGGAGACGGAGGCAGCCGGGGAAGAGGCTCTGAAGGATCGTACAACGCCTGTTCTTGTAAAGCGTATGCTGGCATCGCTGATATTTTTAGCTGCATTGATGTATCTGTCAATGGGGCATATGATGTGGGGCTGGCCGCTGCCGCCATTTCTGGAAGGCAATCATATTGCAGCCGGGATTGCCCAAATGCTGCTGACTATAGCAGTAATGGTCATTAACCAGCGTTTTTTCATAAGCGGATTTAAAAGCCTTGTACACCGTGCGCCGAACATGGACGCGCTGGTGGCTCTTGGGGCATCGGCAGCCTTTGCTTACAGCACATATGCGCTGTTTGCCATGACCGGAGCGCAGCTTTCCGGGGATATGCAGGCTGTCATGGATTATATGCATGAATTTTATTTTGAATCCGCAGCAATGATACTGGCGCTTATTACTGTCGGAAAAATGCTTGAGGCCCGCTCAAAGGGCAGGACGACAGATGCGCTGAAGGGACTTATGCGGCTTGCTCCGAAAACAGCGGCAGTACTCAGGGATGGAATGGAAATTACCGTACCGGTTGCTCAGGTTAGGCTAAAAGACGTATTTGTCGTAAGGCCTGGCGAAAATATACCGGTTGACGGGATAGTGCTTGAGGGCAGCAGCGCAGTCAACGAGTCGGCGCTGACCGGGGAGAGCATACCGGCGGATAAGACGGCCGGGGATGCAGTTTCTGCCGGAACTCTAAACCAGTCAGGTTTTTTAAAATGCGAAGCTGTGCGTGTCGGCGAGGATACGGCACTGTCCCAGATAATACAGATGGTCAGCGATGCGGCAGCCACAAAGGCGCCTATAGCAAAAGTGGCTGATAAAGTATCAGGAGTGTTTGTGCCAATAGTAATAGCGCTTGCAGCCGTTACATTTCTGGTTTGGATGCTGTCTGGCGCAAGCATCGGATATGCGCTGGCAAGGGGTATTTCAGTTCTGGTCATAAGCTGTCCGTGCGCGCTGGGGCTGGCTACGCCGGTTGCAGTAATGGTGGGCAGCGGCATGGGCGCCAGGAACGGTATTCTGTTTAAGACAGCAGTATCGCTTGAAGAAGCAGGCAAGACGCAGATCGTGGTGCTGGACAAAACAGGCACTATAACTAAAGGCGAGCCAACGGTAACAGACGTTCTTCCGGCAGATGGCGTTACAGAGCAGGAACTGCTGTTTTATGCAGGGATGCTTGAACAGAAAAGCGAGCATCCGCTGGCGCGCGCAGTGCGGAGCTATGTACAGCAGCGCCGTATAGACTGCGGCGAGGTGTCAGATTTTACGGCGCTTCCGGGCAACGGACTGTCTGCGCAGTATAACGGCATGAAGCTGGCTGGCGGCAATGCGGATTTTATCAGCCGGCAGGCAGGCATTTCAAAAAATATTCAAGAACAGGCGGAAAGGCTTGCAATGGAAGGCAAAACGCCGCTGTTTTTTGCAGGCGGCGGCAGGCTGCTTGGCGTGATTGCCGTGGCGGACGTTATCCGCAGCGACAGCCGTGCAGCTGTAAAAGAGCTTCAGGATATGGGAATTTATGTTGTGATGCTGACCGGTGATCAGGAGCGCACGGCGCGCGCAGTCGGCAGCCAGGCCGGCGTAGATGAGGTCATTGCTGGCGTTCTGCCTGACGGCAAAGAAAGTGCAGTGCGGTCGCTGAAAGAAAAAGGCAGGGTGATGATGGTTGGAGACGGCATCAATGATGCTCCGGCGCTGACCAGGGCGGATACCGGCGTGGCCATTGGCGCTGGCACCGATGTAGCGATTGACGCCGCAGATGTGGTTCTTATGAAGAGCAGCCTGGCTGATGTGCCGGCTGCTATCCGGCTTAGCCGTGCAACACTGAGGAATATCCATGAAAACCTTTTCTGGGCGTTCTTCTATAACCTGATAGGCATACCGCTGGCTGCAGGAGTGTGGATACCGGTTTTTGGCTGGGAATTAAATCCGATGTTTGCGGCGGCAGCCATGAGCCTGTCAAGCTTCTGCGTGGTAACAAACGCGCTGCGGCTGAATCTGTTTCCAATCTACCGCGCGCAGCAAAAAAGCAAAAACGGCCGAAACCGTCCGGCTGGCAGATGACGCCGTAACGGAGGCCAAGAAGGAGGAAAAAGAAATGACAAAGACATTAAAAATTGAGGGAATGATGTGCGGACACTGTGAGGCAAGAGTTAAAAAAAGCCTTGAGGCGCTTGAACAGGTTTCAGAGGCCGTTGTTAGCCATGAGGCAGGCACAGCGGTTGTTACGCTCAAAAGCGAGGTGTCTGACGAAATCTTAAAGCAAACTGTGGAGCAGCAGGATTACAAGGTGTGCAGTATAGAATAGGATAATCTGCAGGCGAAATGGCTGCTGGAAAAACGGGACAGTTAAAGCAAGTGAGGCATAAAGAAACATTCGCCGCAATATTAATTTAAAATGATAATGATTAAAAAAGCAGAGATTCGGCAGGTTCGTGTTCATAGGAACAATTTCTGACAGTATGCAGGTGCGGTAAAGGCGAATGGCGTTTGTCATCAGCCTTTACTGCCTTCAACCAGCGAATCGATCCCATCGTTGATCGCTATGAACCGAACTTCCATGTTCGTATTGCTTTTTTCTGATGAGAAGTGCTGGCAGAAACATATTGAATTCTCCTGCAAATTGTCTTTTATTGTTCAGTGTTATTCAGCGGAATATCACGCAACGCTGAAATCTGATCTCGCCGCCCGTAGATCACCGCCGTTACCCACACAGTTTTTCTTTCCTCGTCAACAAGATAGTAAACGAGGAAATTTTTAACTGGCATTCTGCGGATTCCATTCGTGTGCCATGGTTCTTCCTCGGTAAGAGGATATCTGGACGGCATAGAGTCCAGCTTTTCGATTTCGCTTTGCAGCGTATCTGCCCATTTTCGTGCGATTTCCGGCTCTAAAAGAATTTTGGAAATATACTGTACCGTTTCACCAATTTGCTGGACTGCCTGCGATGTCAGCTTCACCTCATACCGCGTGCTCAAATGCCCTCGCGGATTTTGGCAAAGGCTTCGTCTGCGGACAGTCCCTCGCCGGATTTCGCTTGATTGTAGCCTTTTTCCATCATGGCGTGAAACTGCTCATCGGTCAAGCTGTCTCTTGTTGGCAGTTTGGGTATGGTAAGAGAGTAAGGAACGCCGCCCGTCATAATGATTTGCCTGTATAAGGTATCGATCAGAACCGAAACGGGCAAACCGATTCTGTCCAACACCGCTTCTGCCTGCCGTTTGATTTCCGGCTGAACACGAGCCGTTACATTTGCGCTTTTCGTTGCCATAATAAGCACCTGCCTTTCTGCTTATAATTATGCCATATTGTATGACGAATCGCAATACAATATTCGGAAATTCATAAAAAATCCGAAGATGTGTTTTCGCAAAGCATTACTTCACACGCAAAAATGAAGCGTTTGGGTAAGAAAAAGCGTCCAGGTTTTTACGCATGACAGCATAATACAAGACAAATCATAAGCAAAATGTGCAAATAAGGTTCTTGACTTTCTCATCAGCCAACAGGTCAGAATGCCCCATAATAACGCAGAATCCCTGCTTTTTATGTTTGCATAATTTAATTTATTGCTTGAAAATGCTGCATAGATTGAATGATGCCGTAAAAAATATTATATTAAAAATATAAAAAAGCACTTTACAAAATAGAAATATCATGATACAATTCTAAATGTAAATAAAATATACTAAAAGTTGCAAGGAGGTGAAAATATGCACGATATTATTGAGCATTATGGCAAGGTCGTAGTTGCATTGGCAGGCGTGCTTGCTGCTGTTCTTTTGACAGTTGCGGTAGTGGGTATTGTTAACACAAAGACAAAAACGGCTGTCGAGGGTATTTCCTATGAGCAGGAAATCAATGACGCAATTAATGACAGCAACAATGCCAGCAGGGCAGGCAGTGAGGTGAACTAAGACGGAGCAGGAGGAATTAAGGCAGTTTATTGACAGGCACCGTGAGGAGCTGTTTAGTGAATTGCAGGAAGAAATTGATGATGATAATATTACTGATATTGAGTGGGACGGATATAATCTTTGGATTACGGATTTAAGGAGAGGAAGCTACATATCTGCAAAGCAGCTGAAAGAAGAATATGTAGATAACCTGTCTATACGTCTGGCCAATATTATGAAAGCATCATTTAACCGCAGCTGTCCGGTTTTGGAGGCCAATACTGAGGAACTTAGGATTTCCATATGGCATGAGACTCGCTGCGGCAAAAAAAGCGTGGCTATCCGCAAGATACCAAGAAGCGTGCGGTTTAACCACCAGTCCCTGATAAGCAGCAGGTATGCGCCTGAGACGATAGTAAATCTTCTTGAAAACTGCACAAAGGCGCATATGAACTGCGTGATCGGCGGGCAGCCTCATGCTGGGAAAACGGAGCTGCTAAAGTATATGTCTACTTTTATCCCGGCAGAAGAGAAGGTTGGCGTTTATGAGGATAATCAGGAAATCCATTACCGCATTATCAATCCGGGAAAAAAGTGCGTGGAATTTTTTGTAGATGGGCGTTTTTCCTATTCTCAGGTGATTAAAGCAGGACTCAGGCATAATGTGGATTGGATGCTGCTGTCAGAATCAAGGGGGATTGAAGTGCTTGACCTGCTCAACAGCCTGTCAACAGGTTCATACTGTATGACAACTATGCATCTGGACAGTGTACGCGGACTTCCTGACAGGATGTATAACATGCTGGGTGAGAGTAACGTCACAGACCGTTTTATAAACAGCATATATAAATACATTGATGTTGGAGTGCTGGTGGAGTGTGACAAGCATGAAAAGCGCAGCATAAGGGAGGTGGGATTTTTTACAAGGACACATGGGAAAAATAAATGCACCGTGATTTACGAAAATGGCGAATTTACCAAGGAAGAAATTCCGGGCGAAATGGTCGGGCGTTTTATTAAATATGGAATTGGGAATCCATATGCCGGTGAAAAGGAGGAGAATGAAAAGCAAAAAGTTAGTTTCCTATGATGAACTGATTCAAATCGCATCGGAAAGCGGAGATAAATTTTCTTTGGGAAAAGCAGTGCTGCTGGTGCTGATTGTACAGTTTTTGCTGGCAGGAGCCGGAGTGCTGTATCATTTGAACTGGTTTGGAATACTGTCAGTACAGACGGTTGGACTGGCATGCACCTGTCTGTGCATAATGAATGTAACGCTGCAGCGCTGGGAAAATAAGCGTTTTAATGAAGTTGATATATATCTGCACCAAATGGCATATTCCTTTGAGCGTATGCCGAAGATTAACATTGCGCTTGAAGATGCTGCCAAGGTGCTCGGAGGCCAGATGCAAAAAACGGTGCAGAAGGCAATCTGCGCATTACAGTGCGGTAAAGAGCAGATGCTATACAGGGAGGCGCTGTCATGCATCGAGGAAGCTTACCAGTGTCCCAGGATTGTCACGCTGCATCGTTTTCTGGTCAATATTGAGGAAAAAGGCGGGAGTTACCGCCATTCTCTGGAGGTGCTTATTACAGATTTTGATAGGTGGGTCAAGCGCGTATATAAGTATCAGCAGGACATCAGCCAGGTTAAACGCAATGCGATGATAGGCGTTGTATTAAGCGGACTGCTGGCTTCGGCATCTGTATTTATCAGCTTTATTTTACAGAGCACATCAGAAATCAATCTGGATATATCAAAGGAATGGCTGTACCAGGTTGTGTCTGTCTTGTTTATTATTTTAAACATGGTCTATATTACCTGCATTCAGGTACAGTATAACTGTAACTGGCTGAACAGCGGGCGTACAGAATCTAAAGTGATGAAAGATTATCACATGGTTTTTGGAGCGCAGAAAAAAACACTCAAGTTATTTTCAGTGATGCTTTTTGCAGCGGGCATTCTGATGGCAGTGTTTGCCGGCATTGCGGTCAACGGTATGCTGGGAGCGGCAGTAGCGGCAGCAGCATTCTATATGGCATTGGTTCCTCAGCTTAACCGGCGGCAGGCGTTTAGAAGGCTGCAGGAAGATGTTTACATGGCATTTTCAGAATGGCTTCGCGATGTTGTGATGAACATGCAGGATGAACCTCTGCAAGCAGCGGTAGAAGATACATATGATACCTGCCCGGCAGTACTTAAAAAATCGCTTGGACGGTTTATTATGGCATTGGAGGATTCTCCATCAGATGTCCGCGCATACTATGATTTTATGCAGGAATTTCAGATATTGGATATTTCTTCGATGGTAAAGACGCTCTATTCAGTATCCGAACTGGAATCAGAAAATATTGACAGGACAATGAACACATTGATCAGGCGTAACTATGAAATGGTAGATAAACATGAGGAAATGCGAAATCAGGACAGCATCAGCGCACTGAGGTTTGGAGAGTATATTCCGATGGTATTTGTATCATGCAAAATTGCCGTTGATATGCTTCTGATAATTACAAATTATCTGTGATCAGCATGTTCGTTAAAAAGCATGAGGCATTTTATGGAAAAAATTTTAGAATTATACGGCAGCAGTATCGTTGCTGTCATATATCTCTCAGCAATGGCCGGCATTTTTTCAGCAATGCTGGCGGCAGTATCATAATACAGCTTAAACAATAAGAGGATTAAGTCCCAGCTGGCTGTTGGGTACTGAAATCCTGCGCTTAATATTTAGAAGGAGGGCAAATGTCAGAAATATTGGAACAGTATGCGGACATGCTTCTTCCGCTGACAGGCGGAATTGCAGTGCTTGCCATTATGGCAGCCGGTTATCCGGATCTGCTTGATGCAGCAGGCAGGCTGGTCAGCAGCCTTTTGTACAGATAGCGGCAGTGATA
>CANRBP010000076.1 GCA_947628875.1 uncultured Lachnospira sp. | reverse complement strand
CCAGCCGTTGAAGGCGTCCAGAAAATTGATATATCCCGGCCTGCCGTTCAGCACCTGCACAGGCAGCTCGCTTGAATCTGCCATAAAAATCCTTGACGGCTTCTGGTTCGGGTTACATCCGTACTTTAATTGAAACTCCTTCATATGCTTATTCCCTTTCCGGCTCTATGCCATGCCCTTAATGGTTTTTGTTAAATATCCTGCTTTCATACTGCCCTGTGGCTATATCAATAAAACGCACAAAGAGCGATACCTTATTGTCCTCGTTCAGATTATGCCAGATTTTTTCAGCAAAACAATCAATATCATCGCATATGTCCACCCTTGCCGGCTCTCCCTCGAAACTCGGCAGCGGATTTCCATCGCCCATATATGTATGTATGTAGCGTCCCTCACCTGCCAGCGGACAGTCATAGGAAAATGTGTACCTGCAGCATGCATCAGGATTACCATTGTCACTCTTTAAGATGGACATCATATAGCGGTAACTGCCATTATCTACCTGCATAAGGCCCGATATCCTCGGCGTAAAATTTGGTGCATCCGGCTCAAAAGCTCGTGTTTCCAGCGCGCGCTCAAACGTAATCTGGTTGCTCATCTGCTCATAAATAGTATCTGTCTGGTCGCCGTTCGTCACAATTGTATAATTGCCCAGCACCCTAACCGGCGCATAAATTATCAGGCTCGGATCCTCAAGCTTGTCCGGATCAAACGCCTGCGTGCGGATTCCCTGCCCGTCCTCCACAAAAACGCGGTTACGGCTGTTCTGGCTTCTGCCCATGATAAAATATGCTGCGGCCGCATTTTTTCCGTTCTTTGACCTGCCTATGATGATTCCCCTTCCAGGGTAATCGCACCCTGACAGTTCTTTCTCCAAATTTTTTAATTCCATCTTTACCTCCGTTCCTGTGCCGCCTGCTCTGCTTTGCCTTTCAGAATCTAAAGCCGCCCAATGAAAAGCTACTCCTTATAATAGTAGATTTTTATCCTGTTTGCAATCAGTAATTTCCCAGAAGCTTGATCGCAACAGCTTCCTCCTCAATCCCCCTGAGCGCGTTCATCACGCGCGCATCATCGATATTTCCCTCAAAATCCACAAAAAAGCGGAACTCCCACTCCCGTCCTTCAATCGGCCTTGATTCAATCTTATTCATGTCCAGGCCGTTATAGACAATATGGCTCAATAGGTTATACAGCGTTCCTGCCTCATTTTTTGTTTCAAACACTATGCTCATTTTCTGGGCATTTTTTACAAACCTGCGCGTATTTGTCACGATTACAAATCTTGTCGTGTTATTATCCAGATCATTGATGGAATGCTTCAGCACCTCAAGGCCATATACCGATGCCGCCTCCTCGCTCGCGATAGCCACCTGTGTCGGATCTTTTTCTTCCAGCACGCGCTTTGCGCTTCCGGCCGTGTTTGCCTGGCTTATCTGCTCCCAGCCGTACTGCGACAGAAAATGCTCGCACTGCATAAATCCCTGCGGATGGGAATAAACCGTCTTAACATCGTCAAGCTTCGTCCCCGGAAGTCCCAGCAGCGCATGTTCCACCTTCACATACGTTTCAGCGATAATATAATTGTTGTACTCCTGCAGCAGATCATATACGCCCGCCACGATTCCTGTTGTTGAGTTTTCTATCGGAAGAACTGCATAATCCGCGCTTCCGTTCTTGACGGCTTCCATCGCATCGCGCCAGGCAGGAACCGCAAAATTTTTCACGTCTTTTCCAAAATACCGCTGCATTGCAATATAGCTGTACGCTCCAGGCACTCCCTGATACACGACCGTAACGCCGTCTTTATTTACTTCATCTACAGCTTCATAAGGCTCCCTGAGCGTTTGCGTCGTCTCCTCCAGCAGCCGGTACTGCATTTTTCTTGAATTTGCCATAATCTGGGAAAACAAGTCATCAATCGCATGGACATTTTCAGGATTTACAACCATTGCCCGCACAGCTGCCAGCTTTGCTTTCTCTCTCTCCGGATCAAGAACCTTTTTCCCGGTTTCTATCTTATACTCAGCAACATCTTTGCACAGCTTCATACGTTCCTCAAAAAGCGCGACAAGCTGCCTGTCTATCACATCGATCTTATCCCTTATTTCTCCTAAATCTAACATTTCTACCTCCGATTTCTTTGCGGCTGGACACTTTCCCTGGCTATGATTATATCGGTATTTTCATGCCTTGTAAAGCTATTTAAGTTTTCGTACAATAGAGCGTTGCCGCAATTTTTAAAAAAATATAGCAAATTCAGTTTTATTTCTATCCTGCATCTGATATAATAATTGCTATAAACAGATACAAGACACGAGTGGCAAAAGCATTCAAAACCAGCAGAAAGGATATAAAAAATATGAAAAAAGCAAGCAGAATTATCATTCTTATCATTGTCATCTGCTGCGCTGCTGGCGCAGGCGCGGCATATTATATAAATTCGCATTTTACCTACAACACCGATACGGCTGTCGGCAATACAGCCGGCAACCTGAACAACGGCGGGCTTTTCTGCGAATATGACGGCAAGATTTATTTCAGCAATCCTTATGACAGCGATTGCCTGTATGTGATGAACTCCGACTGTTCCAAGGCTCACAAGCTGAATGACGACCATGCCAATTCCATAAATGTCAGCGGCAGCCATATTCTTTATGTCAAGAATAACATGTCCAGAACATCTATTGCAGGCGATTACAGGGGGCAGATGTTTGGCATCGTATGCACGAACTTAAACGGCAAAAATTCAAAAGTCCTTACGCAGACCAAGTCGCTGACGGCAAGCCTCTACGGCAACTACCTGTATTACCAGCACTATGACAATGACACGGCGCTCACGTTCTACAAGATTAAAATCGACGGCAAGGAAAATACAAAGCTTTCTGATACGCCGTATAACCCGTCAAGCGTTTACAGCGGCCGGATTTATTTTTCAGACCCGAACAAGCAGAACAATGTAAGTTATCTCGATACCAACAGCAGCCAGATAATGTCTTACTATTCCGCTAATGCTTACATGGTAGATGCCGCAGGCAGTTACATATACTATATCGATGTTGATAAGGGTTACTCGCTTGTTCGCCTTAATACCGGCAATATGACATTGGAACTGCTTTACCAGCCGCTTTCAGGCAAGGTGGTCAATTTCAACCGCTATGGCAGCAAAATATTTTTCCAGATGGAAGGCGACAATGCCGGCCTGTACCGCATGAATGCGGACGGCACGCAGGTGGAGTATATTGCATACGGCAATATTTCGCATATACACTGCACTTCACAGTACACATTTTTCCAGTACTATGAAGATGATGTCACATTGTACAGGATTCCAACGACTGGCGCCATCTCAAAAGTCGAGGAGATCACTATCCGCTGACATTAAACTGTTTTAATTGTTTTCAGATTTATTTTATTTTTCAGATTTATCTCTCTTCGCATACCTGAAAAATATAGAACTTCAAATAAAGCGAATGGCCGGCCGCCCACAGTACCGGATGATCCGGGGACTGCGTGCGGTATTCGACCTGCCGCAGCCGCTTATGTACATTTCCTGCCGCCTCCGCGATTGTTTTCGCAAACAGTTCCGGATCCATAAAATGAGAGCAGGAACAGGTTGCAAGATAACCTCCGTCACGAACCAGCTTCATGGCGCGCAGATTTATCTCACGGTATCCTTTTACCGCATTTTTAACGGAATTTCTTGATTTTGTAAAAGCCGGAGGGTCAAGTATGACAACATCAAACTGCTCTCCGCGCTGCTCCAGCTCCGGAAGAAGTTCAAATACATCGCGGCATATAAAGGAAACCCTGTCAGACAAGCCATTGAGAGCAGCATTTTCCACTGCCTGAGCTATGCCAGGTACAGAGGCATCCACGCCCAGAACGCTTGACGCGCCGGCCTTGCCGGCATTAAGCGCAAATGACCCCGTATGCGTAAAACAATCCAGTACCTTTGCGCCCCTGCACAGCTTTGCAACGGCCGCGCGGTTATATTTCTGATCAAGGAAAAATCCTGTTTTTTGGCCATCTTGCACATCTACATAATAGCGCACGCCGTTTTCAACGATTTCAACCTTCGTGTCAAAAGCTTCACCGATAAATCCTTTATAGCGCTCCATTCCCTCCTGCTGGCGCACCTTTGCATCGCTGCGCTCGTATATGCCGCGAACAGGCATTCCATATTCCTGCAGAATCTGTTTTAACTGATGCAGTATCAGGTTCTTAAAACGGTCTATGCCCAGGGCAAGCGATTCCACGACCAGTATATCCGAGAACTTATCAACAACGAGTCCCGGCAGAAAATCAGCCTCTCCAAAAATCAGCCTGCACGATGACATATCTACCGTGCGCAAGCGGTATTCAACACAGCTGCGCACGCGCTTCTCAAAAAAAGCCTCATCAAGCTCGCGGGCATGCCTGCTCAGCATCCTCACCGTTATCTTTGACTTTCTGTTCACAAAACCGATGCCCATAAAGTATCCGTCAAAATCATGAACCTCAACAAGTCCGCCGTCCTCTGCCGTCTGTGCGATATCCTCTATTTCATTGTCATATATCCACAGTCCGCCGGATTTGATTGCCCTTCCTTCACCTTTTTTTAAACTGGCAATACCCTGTATCCGAAAAAGGTCTTTTTCCATTTCATTCATTCTGTATCCTCATTCAAAATTTATATGCTTATGTTTCCTGACCGTTGCCAAACAGGTTAAATATAACCAGCCCGGCTGCTGCGATTGCGATTCCAAGCAGCTTCATCCATGAAAAATCTGCTTTTTTGCTGCCAAACAGTCCAAACAGCTCAATCAGGTATGCAACAGCAAGCTGCGTGATAACAATAGTCAGTTCTGCTTTTGCAACACCAAGCGTGCTGACGGAGCGTATGACCGTGTAAGTTATGAAAGCGCCAATCACGCCGCCAAGCAATGCTATTTTAGGCTGCACGCTGAACATTGTCATCACCTGCGGCCGCCCGTCAACAAACCACATTACCAGGCACGCCGCAAAGGCCGTTATCTGCACAAAGCCAGCCGCTACCCATATGCTGCTGCTTTTAGTGACTTCTGTGTTAAATACCCCCTGAATACTCATCAGCGCACCGCTGATCATTGCAATTAGAAAACCTGCCATCGAAAACCTCCATAATTAATCCTTTATAGGATTTAATATGAACCAATGGCAGGTAAATTATTCCTTGAATTTGCCGTGAAATTATTTGTCACAGTTCGCAAGCTATCGCAAAAAATGCCTGCATTTGTTTGTGATACCTTAGAACTATGATTTTTCGCCCTGCGGCGCTATCAGGCTGCTGAACGCATCGACACAAGCAGAAGCATCTGCGCCGTCCCATACCTGATGCATCATTATCTCATACAGCGCATAAAAATTATCCGCTCCCATAAACTGCCCCTTGACCGCAGAAGACTCATAGATGCCGTATAAACATTCCAGATTTTCACGTTCCTTTTTGCTGTATTTTAAGCGCCGCGCTCCCAAAAAACCTGATGATGAGAGCAGCAGGCCAGAATAATCATAACTAAGCGAATGCGCCACTGCCTTAGCCAGTTTTATATTGGAGGCATACGGATTTGCTATCGCGAGCACCGTCTCAGAGAGAGAATTGCCAGTCAAACGGTCCTGCAGGTCAGGGATTTCACAGATGCCAAAATCGACCTGCGAATCATATACCTTTTTAAAATGCTCCATGTCTATAATCGTATAGATAAGCCTGCCCTCTGTAAACATATCTGCATTATTTGCCTGGCTCGTTGACGCACGGTCAATGCCATAAGCATCCCTCATAGATGCATAGGCTTCCATAGCCTCTTTAAGCCTGTCTGAGTCAAATTGCACAGACGTGCTGTCCTCACCGCTTTCGCCGCCGACAGCAAACGCTTTGCAGGAAAAATTATAATTGAGCATAAGATCTGACACGTCCCAGGAAATAATCTGCTGGACATCCTGATTATCCTCAGTTACCCTGTACTGTTCAATATAGTCCGTGAGTTCCTGAAAATTGTCAAGGCTGCTGCCATACTTTTTATTATAAACCATAAATGCCGTATTAAAGCTTACCGGATACCCATACAGCCGATTCTTGTAGCTGGCCGCTTCCAATGCGGTACTGCAGTAATTCTCTTTTGTATAATACCGGCTGTATGTGCTGTTTTCTGCGGCAAGTCCAAGCATGCAGGCTTTTTCAAGATCATCTGAGGACATCAGGTATACATCTGCCGTATTTTCTCCGCGTATGCTCTCCTCATAAATATTTTGAAGGAAATTATCTGCTTCCTTCAAAACCGGCTCAATCTTTATCCTCTCGTTGACTTTTCTAAACCGCTCCGCCACAGCTTTAAGGTACGGCTCATACTGCTGGTCATAATACCAGACATAAACAGTTGTCTCCTGTTCGATATATAAACTTTTTGCAGTCTGATCCCGTGTGCCGCAGCCTGCGCAATTCATCTGCACTGCAAGCACAAGCCACACCGCAAGCAGCTTTTTCCATAATTTCATTGCAATATCCGCCCTTCAATCTATACTATTAAAGGATACTGCATTTTATAATACAGCGTCAAGTGATTTTCTTAACTTGCCAATACATTCATCTACATCACGCTCCGTGATGACAAGCGGCGGAACAAAACGTATTACATTTGTTCCGGCAGAGAAAAGTATCAGTCCGTTTTCCAGAGCATGGGCAATAACATCTTTAGGCGATACGGACAGCTCCAAGCCCTGTATCAGTCCCATTCCCCTGTGCGCAACCGCAGCATCATAATCCGCAACAATCTGCTCAAGCCTGTCAGACAGGTAAGCTCCTACCCTGCGTACATTTTCAAGCACATGAAGTTTTTCAAACAGTTCAAATACCTTTACGGCTGCCGCACATGCAAGCGGATTGCCGCCATAAGTCGTTCCATGATCACCCGGCACCATCGCCGCAGCAACCTCCTCACGCGCCAGGAAAGCACCGATCGGAATCCCGCAGCCAAGCGCCTTGGCCACAGTCACAATATCCGGCTTAATGCCATACTGCTGGTACGCAAACATCGAACCGCTTCTTCCCATGCCGCACTGTATCTCGTCCAATATCAGCAGAATGCCGAGATCGTCACAAATGCTGCGTATTTCCTTCAAAAATTCAGGCCGGGCAACATATACGCCTCCCTCGCCCTGAATAGTCTCCAGTATTATAGCGCATGTTTTATCGCTTATCAGCGCCTTTACGCTCTCAATATCATTAAACTTTGCGAAACGCACGCCCGGGATCATCGGTCCGAACGCCTCCTGATAATGGCGGTTTCCTGTAAGAGCAAGCGCGCCCATGCTCCTGCCGTGGAACGAATGCTCCATGGCAATTATTTCATGATCAGTTGAACCGTCTTTCAGATAAGCATATTTCTTGGCAAGCTTAAATGCTCCTTCTACAGCCTCCGTACCGCTGTTTGTAAAAAACACCCTATCCATGGCTGCTGCTTTTGTCACGGCCTGAGCTGCTTTTACTGCCGGCTCATTATAAAAGTAATTGGACGTATGTATAAGCTTTCCAGCCTGTTCTGTGACAGCGTCCGTATATTCCTTATTATTGTAGCCGAGCGCATATACCGCGATACCGGCTCCAAAATCCAGATATTCCCTGCCGTCCTTATCATAAAGCCTTACGCCGTCGCCTTTTTCCAATACTATCTGATAACGGTTATATGTGTGTATCAGCGCGGCCTCCGCTCCTTCTATAATTTCCTTCGTATTCATAGTACCCATGCAAACCTCCCATTAAATGTTTGTTGTAAAAAAGCGCTCGGCGTCCTTGCTCAAAATAGCCGTCCCAACGCCTTTGTTCGTAAAGATTTCCAACAGCAGGCAATGCGGTATCCGGCCGTCCAGAATATGCACCCTGGATACGCCATGCTCAATGGCATCAATGCAGTTGCTCAGCTTCGGCAGCATTCCGCCGCCAATTGTGCCGCCTCTGAGCAGTTCCCTTGCTTCCTCTGTGGAAAGCTCGGAAATAAGTGAATTTTTATCGTTATAATCTCTGTACACGCCTTCAATATCAGTCAAAAATGCAAGCTTTTCAGCGCTGACCGCCCTGGCGATAGCACATGCCGCATCATCAGCATTGATATTGTAGGAATGGTATTCCCTGTCATACCCGATCGGGCAGATTACAGGCAGGAAATCATCTTTGAGCAGAGAATGTATAATAGCTGCATCAACAGATTTTACCTCGCCAACATAGCCGATATCCTGCCCGTCAGCCATCTTTTTCTCCACTTTAAGCATTCCGCCGTCTTTTCCGCTTATGCCGCAGGCTTTCACGCCGAGTTCTTCAATCAATGCCACAAGGCTCTTGTTTACC
>CANRBP010000075.1 GCA_947628875.1 uncultured Lachnospira sp. | reverse complement strand
GTAACGGATTTTGAGCAGTTTAAGCAGCCTATCGCATACGGCAAGGCTGAGATACTGTACTGGGAGCAGGACATAGTGCTTCTGGCAGCCGGAAATATGGTTAAAACAGCTGATGATGTGCGATGCATGCTCAAGGAAAAAGGTTACTTTGTTTCGCTTGTCAATGCGCGTTTCCTGAAACCGTTCGATGAAATGATGATCCAGAAATGCGCAAAAAATCATAAGCTTCTCGTAACGCTCGAGGAAAACGTGCTGAAAGGCGGATTCGGCGAGGGGATAAGCTGCTATGCCAGCGAATGCCAGCTTGCCATTGAGGTTTTGAACATAGCATTGCCTGATGATTATGTGGAGCATGGCAGCGTCCGCATACTTCAGGCTGAGGCTGGAATTGATGCTGAGACGGTAGCGGAACGGATTTTGTCATTTTATGGAAATATGCGTTAGAGCGGCAGCGCAGATGGTTTAAGAATGCGAGGAAGTATGCAGAAGGAAAGGTTAGATGTCCTGATGGTCAACAGGGGGTTTGCGCCATCGAGGGAAAAAGCGAAAGCGGTCATTATGGCTGGCAGTGTTTATGTGGACGGACAGAAAGAGGACAAGGCGGGATCGATGTTCAGCACGCAGGCGCAGATTGAGGTGCGCGGCAGTACGCTGAAATATGTGAGCCGCGGAGGCCTGAAGCTGGAAAAGGCAGTCGGTAAGTTTGGGCTTCTGCTGACAGGAAAGATATGCATGGATGTCGGATCTTCCACGGGAGGCTTTACGGACTGCATGCTGCAAAACGGAGCAGCAAAAGTATATGCAGTCGATGTCGGCCATGGGCAGCTTGACTGGAAGCTGCGCAACGATCCGCGTGTGGTCTGTATGGAAAAAACTAATATCCGCTATGTAAAGCCGCAGGATATTCCTGAAAAAATAGAATTTTCCAGCATTGATGTATCTTTTATTTCCCTTGCAAAGGTCTTAGGGCCAGTAAGGGAACTGCTTGATGATGAGGCGCAGGCGGTCTGCCTGATTAAGCCGCAGTTTGAGGCTGGCCGTGAGAAAGTAGGCAAGCACGGCGTTGTGCGTGATCCGCTGGTTCATATTGAAGTGATAAATCAGGTTATGGAGCATGCGGCCTCAATCGGATTTTCCGTTTTAAACCTTGAATATTCGCCTGTAAAGGGGCCGGAGGGAAATATTGAGTACCTGCTGCATCTTGCAAAGCATCTGCAGTCCAGCGGAAGCCATGCGCAGCTTGACGCCGGAAAAGTCGTTGCTGAGGCGCACGATGCGCTTGATCAGCGCTGATGCCATGTAAATATGAAGGGACTGGGATTATGGCAATAAAAAATTTTTATATGATCACCAACCAGGATAAAGATCCCGGACAGCATGCAACGGCCCGCATACGTGATTTCCTGGAGGGGCACGGTGCTGTATGCAGATGCCAGAAACCGCAGGAAGGATATGAAACCGGCAAATATCTCTACACAAACGCCGACCTTGTGCCTGACGACACGGAATGCATAATTGTGCTGGGCGGCGATGGCACGCTGTTGCAGGCGGCGCATGACCTGAACCGGAAAAATATACCGCTTCTGGGCGTCAATATCGGCACGCTTGGGTTCCTCACAGATGCAGGAATGGATACGGTGGAGGACGCGCTTTCAAATATACTGTGCGGCAATTACGAGCTGGATATAAGAATGATGCTAAGCGGCCGCGTTTACCGGAACGGAAGCATGGTTTATGAAAATATCGCGCTCAATGATATTGTTATCAACCGCTGCGGCGCGCTGCAGCTTATTGAATTTGACGTGCTTGTAAACGGGGAATATTTGAGCTCTTATGCCGCTGACGGAATGATTGTTGCGACAGCTACGGGTTCAACGGCTTACAGCCTGTCGGCAGGCGGGCCTATCATACAGCCTAATGCGGAAATGATTATGGTAACGCCAATCTGTCCGCATACGCTTAATAAAAACAGTATTATTTTCGGAGCTGATGATAAAGTTTCAATTGTGATCTGTGATCATAAGCATTCAGGAGCAGAAGAGCGCATCGCATCATTTGATGGAGAAATGTTCTGCAGGGTTGAGACAGGCGATCAGATCGTAATAACGCGTTCGGAGCGCGTATCTGAATTTATAAAGACGAATAAAGTCAGTTTTTTGCAGCGCGTCCGTGAAAAAATCATGTGACAGGCGGGGAATTTGCGCAGGGATAAATACCATGCTCGGATAAACAGGAGCAGGAATGGGGATCGGAATGAAATCAGACAGACAGAATAAAATTATGGAGCTTATCAGCCATGAAGAAATCAGCACGCAGGAGGAACTCGCACAGGCGCTCAACGATGCCGGTTTCCAGACAACACAGGCTACGGTGTCGCGTGATATCCGTGAACTGAACCTGACAAAGACGGCGCGCAACGGCAAGCTGCAGTATGCTGTTTTCGAGCCGTCCGGCGTCACGATGAGCGATAAATTTATCCGTGTGCTTAAAGATGGTTTTATTTCAATGGACATGGCACAGAATATACTGGTCATTAAAACAGTGCCGGGCATGGCGATGGCAGTCTGCGCGGCGCTTGACGCGATGCACTGGCCGGAGATAGTCGGTTCGATAGCAGGGGACGACACTATCATGTGCGCAGTACGTACCGTGGCGGACACCGTGAGGTTAATGAACAAGTTGAGGAATCTGCTGCAGAATTGATACAAAAAGGAGAAAGTTTCTATGCTTGTTAATCTGCATGTGAAAAATCTTGCATTAATTGAAGAAGCGGATATTAATTTTGAAGAAGGCTTAAATATCCTGACAGGCGAGACGGGAGCCGGAAAATCAATTATTCTCGGTTCGATAAATATTGCGCTGGGCGGCAAGGTGCCTGCGGATATTATCCGTAAAGGCGCCGAATACGCGCGCACTGAGCTTGTTTTCCATATTGAGGACAAAACGCAGCTGGAAGCGCTGGAAAAAATCGGCGTGGAAGATATTTCCGATGGAGATATTATCATATCCAGAAAAGTGACTTCCGGGCGATCCCCGGTAAAAGTCAACGGCATGAGCTGCACGGCAAGCCAGGTGCGGCAGATAGCGGCGCTCTTAATAGATATCCATGGGCAGCATGACAGCCAGATGCTGCTGCACGAAGGGCGCCACCTTGAAATGGTGGATATTTACGGGGCGGAAAAAATTCTGCCGGTAAAAGAGGAATTTGCCGCGGCATACCGTGAATATGCGCGCCTCACAGATGAACTGGAAAGAATGGACATGGATGAGGAGGGCAGAAACCGGGAAATATCTTTTATGGAATTTGAGGCTGATGAAATTGAATCAGCTTCATTAAAGGCCGGTGAGGATGAGGAGCTTGAACGCCGTTTTAAACGGATGTCAAATGTGCAGAAAATCATGGGTGAGATTGCCGTTGCCCACCAGCTTCTTAGTGACGGAGAGGACAGCATTAGGGACCGCCTCGGGAGCGTGGTGCGCGCAGTCTGCACGGCAGCTTCCTTTGACGATTCTCTTGAAGAGATTGCAGGACTTCTTGGGGACGCTGAGGGGATTCTGTCGGATGCGGGCAGGCAGATGGCGGATTATGTGCAGGATTCATCTTTTGACGAGGCGGATTTTGCGGCTGTACAGGAAAGGCTTGATCTTATAAATTCATTAAAAATGAAATACGGAAAGACGATTGGAGACATCATTGCCTACGGAGCTTCACGGAGGGAAAAGCTGGAAGAACTGTACGATTACGATGCAAGGCTGCAGCGGCTTTGCGCGTCTGCTGAAAAGCAGGAAAAGAAACTTGATGAAATTGCAGAAAGGCTGTCGGAACTGCGGAAAGAAGCCGCCAGATCGCTGTGCGAAAAAGTTTCAGCAGGCTTGAAAGAGCTGAATTTCCTTAATGATGAATTTTCGGCAGTTTTTGAAAAAACAAAGCGCTATACTGCAAACGGCGGAGACAGTATGCGTTTTATGATTTCCACGAATGTCGGTGAACCGTTAAAACCGTTGTCAAAAGTGGCATCAGGCGGCGAACTCTCAAGGATTATGCTTGCTCTTAAAACCGTTATTGCAGGCCAGGACGAGATGGACACTTTTATTTTTGACGAGATAGACGCCGGCATCAGCGGCAGGACAGCGCAGCAGGTCGCTGAAAAATTAAACAGGATCGCGCATTCTCATCAGATAATCTGCATAACGCATCTGCCTCAGATCGCGGCAATGGCTGACACGCATTACCGCATCGAAAAAACGGCGCAGGATAACAGTACTGCAACAACGATAAAGAAACTGTCGGAAAGCGAGAGCGTGGAAGAACTTGCCAGGCTGCTCGGCGGCAGCAGCATCACAAAGGCTGCTGTATCTAATGCCGCAGAGTTAAAGCAGCTTGCGGCGGCAGCCAAACAGTCAGCTATGTTCCAATAAAATCCTATATTAAGATTTTAGATATTGCAGATACTATCCATAGCCACGGATACCGTGCAGGAAGGGCGTCCGGGTGTTTATTACTCTGAAATTGTGGAGGCGCGGCATGGATAGGGGACAACAGAAATCAAGGACGGGAGCAGGGCGCTGCTTTTTTATTCTGGCAGGCATCGTGGCGCTTATAGCAGGCGTTTCATTTTATATACATTGCGTGTTAGTAAAAATCCCTGATGAGATATATGTAAGGCATACTGAAACAACGACAGTATCGCTTAATATACCTGTGACAGGAGAGAAAGTTCTGACGCACACGGCGTCCGCCGAAAATACAGGCTATCATGGCGCGGATGCGAATGCAGGGCAGGTCGTGGATTTTAACCGGCCTGTAACATTTGTCGGCGGAAGCGTTGGGGAATATAAGATGCGCCTTAAACTGTTCGGGCTTTTTGAGATCCGCACAGTAAGCGTTAATGTTGTCCATGAAAGGTATGTCTATCCGTGCGGTTTTCAGATAGGCATGTATTTAAAGACTGACGGAGTGCTGGCGGTAAGTATAGGCGAATTGCAGGATGCAGACGGAAATATCGTGCGTCCCTGTGAGAATATAATATTCCAGGGTGACTATATTGTGGCAGTTAACGGGGAAAAGCTTGATGCAAAATCAAAGCTCATGCAGAAAGTCAAAGATTCTGGCGGCGAGCCTATGGTGCTGACAGTGCGGCGGAACGGTTCGGATATTGACGTATGCGTGGTGCCTGCTGCGGATGCGGACGGAGAATATAAGATCGGCCTGTGGGTCAAAGATGACGCGCAGGGGATTGGCACAGTGACATTTATTGACAGCCAGGATCGTTTTGGCGCGCTTGGGCATGGAATAAGCGATTCACAGACAGCCAGCCTGCTCACGGTTAAGTCGGGCGCGCTCTACAATACCAGGATAATTTCCATTGTAAAGGGAAGCAACGGGGAGCCGGGAGAATTTATCGGGACAATCGATTACAGCCTTGAGAACAGGCTCGGGGCTATCGGCCAGAATACAAACTGCGGCATTTTTGGAAAGCTTGACACGGATCTCATCAGAAAGTACGGCCTTTCAGAGATGCTTGTCGGGTACAGCCATGAGGTGCACACGGGTGAGGCCTGCATACGGATGTATGATGGCAGGGAATATAAGGATTATGCAGTTGAGATTACGGATACGTCAGTAAATGACAATAAAAATATAACATTTAAGGTAGTCTCGGAGGCGCTGCTGGAAAAAACAAACGGGATCGTGCAGGGCATGAGCGGCTGCCCGATTATTCAGGATGGCAAAATAGTCGGTGCGGTTACGCATGTTTTTGTGGAGGACTGCCGCAGCGGATATGGAGTTTTTATAGAAAAAATGCTGAACAAATTACCGGATTAATTCGAGCCGTTATGACATGGAAAAACATTTAATTTAACCAGTAAAATGCAGGCGCAGAGAATAATAAGCAATTCTGTCGAGGAATGTCGAAGGTTGCGAAATTCTATTCTTGCCAATATTTGTCAATACTTATATAATCGTCAGTGATAAAGCAATATTTTGTTCAATTGTGGAGCGTAGACAGTGAGGAGGATTTAACTGAATGGAAAATTTTAAAGTAGCCATTGCAGATGATAACGAGGGGATCCTAAAAGTACTTGGACAGGTTATCAGCGATGAAGAAGACCTTGATCTGGTCGGAACTGCTACGAATGGTCAAGACACCTATTCCATTATCCGTGAAAAAGAGCCGGATGTCGTGCTGCTGGATATCATTATGCCGCTATTGGATGGCATAACATTGATGGAACGGGTGAAAAATGACAAAGAGATAAAGAAAACGCCTGCATTTATTATAATAAGCGCTGTGGGCAGGGAGAGCGTGACAGAGGACGCCTTTAACATGGGCGCGACTTATTATTTGATGAAACCGTTTGATAACGATGTTCTGGTCAACAGGATACGTTATGTTAAAAACAACAGGGAATGCACGAAAATAAAGGCAGATGGGAAAAAGAACATTGTAACGCAGGATAATCAGGCAATCAGTGACAGAAATCTTGAAACAGACATTACGAGTATAATCCATGACATTGGTATTCCGGCACATATTAAAGGTTATCAGTATTTAAGGGATTCTATCATGTTATCCGTCAGAGATAATGATGTTATCAACAGTATTACCAAAATTCTCTATCCAACTATTGCAAAAAAATACCAGACAACACCGAGCAGAGTAGAACGCGCTATCCGCCATGCTATAGAAGTGGCATGGAACCGTGGAAATACAGATACTTTAAATGATTTATTTGGCTATACTATCAGCAACGGCAAAGGAAAGCCGACCAATTCTGAGTTTATAGCGCTGATTGCAGATAAAATCAGGCTTCAATACAATATTAAATAACACTTTCCATAATTATACAAAATATTGCTTTTTGAAAAATACATAAAGTTAGAAAAGATTATATGTGATTAACCTTGCGAATTTCCAAGGAATATATTATAATATCCACGTAATTTAAAAAAATTTTAACAAAATTGTAACATACGGCGCTACAATATTGTAATATATTCAGATAAGGAAATTATTGGACATATGCGTAAAAAAATTATAAAATCTTTAATTGCTGCTACATTGTTTGTCAGTATCATGGGAATGACCGTTTTTGCAGATGAAGTATCCGATTTGAAAGACCAGCAGTCTCAGGGCGAGCAGAAGCTTAAAAATCTTGAGGATCAGCTGTCATATGTGCTTATCCAGCTTGATGATCTGGAGTTGAAGATGTCGCAGAAATCGCAGGAGATCGAGCAGGCCAACCAGGATCTTCTGGCTGCGCAGGAAAAACTCAAGTCGCAGTACCAGGATATGAAGCTGCGAATCAAATATATGTATGAAGATCAGTCGCTTTCAATTTCAGAGGTTATTTTGACCTCGGAGAATATGGGCGAAGTCTTAAATAAGACAGAGTATATCCAGCAGGTTTATGACTATGACCGCAACAAGCTTGACGAAATGTCCGTTACAGCTAAAAATATTGAAGATATAAAATCACAGCTTGAGGAAGACAACAGGCAGCTTGAATCTTATGCGCAGGAGCTGACGTCAAAGCAGGCGCTTTTGTACAGCACTATCGAGGAACAGAAGCAGACAAACAAGGATATTGATGACCAGCTGAAAAAGGCAACGGAGCGCGCGGCGCAGGAGGCTGCAAGAAGAAGCGCGGCCAGCAGCAACAGCAGTATTGTAATGCCTGTAGCATCGGCGAACAATGATTCCAGTGTCGCAGCGGGAGTCGTCAGCCTTGCATACCAGTACATAGGCGTTCCTTACGTTTATGGAGGCTCAAGTCCTTCCGGATTTGACTGCTCAGGGTTTACATCATATCTGTTTGCACAGTATGGCATAGGCGTATCGAGGTCATCAAGCGCGCAGGCATACGGCGGAGCGCCGGTAGCTAACCTGGCCTCAGCACAGCCTGGCGATATAATCTGCTATCCGGGCCATGTAGCGCTCTATATAGGAGGCGGCCAGATTATACATGCGCCGGTTCCGGGAGACAGTGTCAAGATTGCATCTGTCAATATTATGACAATTACTTCTATTAGACGTTACTGGTAATTGTGTTAATAGATACGATAAAATATTAGGAGGATATCCAATGAAAAATGTACTTTTTATCGCCTCTGAGGCAGTCCCGTTTATAAAGACAGGAGGTCTGGCTGATGTAGTGGGAGCGTTACCGAAATATTTTAATAAAGAGGCGTATGATGTCCGTGTCATGATTCCGAAATATACGTGTATTCCATGGGAGTACCGTGAAAAGATGGTTTATAAGACGCATTTTTATATTGATCTGGCTTGGCGTTCGCAGTATGTAGGAGTTTTTGAGCTTGAGTACAATGGCATAACATTTTATTTTATTGATAATGAATTTTATTTTGGAGGGCCAAAGCCAAGTTCAAGCTCCATGATGATTGTCCGTCCTTATCTGACTGTTTTATAAAAATCCAACGACCCGAAGC
>CANRBP010000074.1 GCA_947628875.1 uncultured Lachnospira sp. | reverse complement strand
TTAAGCGCGCAGGGAATTGAGTCCAACTCAGGCTTCAAGTACAGCCTGACTATGCTCAAGAAGGCCATGCAGGCTGTTGTTTACGGCGATGTTTTCATGAATGTCGTTTACCGCACGCGCCCATATGAGAAGGTGCCTGGTTCAGCAAACGCGCTGCATGAAAAATGGAAAAAGATATGCATTGCCCAGCTTACAAAAAGCTCTGTAAATATGAAGGAATTTAACCGCAATATCCGCGGCATTATCCACGATTTTGACACGCTCGAACTGCTGGACATCAAAAAGCCGCGTGTCGGCATTGTCGGCGAGATCCTTGTAAAATTTCTGCCTTCCGCAAACAACTACCTTGTTGACCTGCTTGAGGCTGAAGGCGCAGAGGCAGTTATGCCGGATCTTATGGGATTTTTGCTTTACTGCGCGGAAAATGCAAACTTTAAGCGCGATTACCTTGGAGCTTCCAAAAAATCAGCTTTTGTCAGCAATTCCATTATCAGGCTGCTGGAATGGTTCAGGAACGGCGCCAAAAAAGCGCTTGCGCAGAGCCAGCGTTTTACGCCGCCTGCATCTATCAAGGAAACGGCTTCACTGGCCAAGGATCTGGTTTCGCTTGGCAACCAGACCGGTGAGGGCTGGCTACTGACCGGGGAAATGATTGAGCTTATCAAAAACGGCGCCGGGAACATTGTGTGCTGCCAGCCATTTGCATGCCTGCCTAACCACATTGTCGGCAAAGGCGTTATCAAGGAACTCCGGGCAGCATTCCCTGAGGCTAATATTATTGCTGTAGATTATGACCCAGGCGCTTCCGAAGTCAACCAGCTCAACCGCATCAAGCTGATGCTTGCAACTGCAAATAAAAATATGGAAAAAAATCCGGCCTGACATTTATTTTTTCTTGCCTGAGCCGCATAAATAAGCTATAATAAGTACAGTTGAAAACACGTTAAATTATCAGGAAAGCAGGTGCAGATATGTTTCTTTTATTTATAGGCCCTATCATCGCTGTCGCTGTTGCTATCGTTGCAACGGTTGTCATCGTGTCTTCTGTCAGCGCTGCCATTGCAGAGATGGATGATGAGGAAGAATAAAGGGTTTATCATGAGGCAAATCATGGCGGATTAAATCAGTCAGATTGAATCTTACAGATTAAATCTTACAAATTAAATCTTACAGATTAATAAAACCGGAGCTGCCGCTCTAAAGCGGTAACTCCGGTTTTTCCATTAATCAACGTTAATTAAAGTTTAACGCATTAAATATCAATAAGTTTTTGGCATTTTCATCAGGTCAATTTGCACGCATTTTCTGAATCATGCCGTCAAGCAGTCCTACCATTGAAGCAGACAGCTGCTCTATTTCCTTGTACTGCGAATCTGCCGCATCATAATCTTTCCGCTTGATTGCATCCGCAACATTTTTTCCCATATTATGGAACTGCTTATGTATGCTGCCGACATTCTTCCAGTCGCTAATTATCCGCTGGTCATTAATGCTGATTGCATTATAAAAATGGCCGAATGCACAACGGTCAGGATTAAACTGCAGCGGGCTTACCTGCTGGCTGTCGATCATGCCCCTGAGTTTATTCATCCAGTTTGCATGAGCTTTCTTTGCATTTTCCAGCACTTCAGCCATCTCGCCAGGTTCCAGCATATTGAAGCCTTCGTTCATGCCCTCGTACAGCTTATGGATATTTACGGAAATCCTGTCATCCATATTGTCTATCTTCTTCGCGTACTGGCTGCTCTCATTTGCAACATCTCTCACAACCGTAGTCATATGAGTGATCTGTTCCGCATCCATGCTGCACTGTTCCATAGCGCGGTTAACTTCATTTGTAGCCTCTCGTATCTGCTGCATATCATCATTGATATTCTTAACTTCATCAACGATCTGCTCCAGCATCACAATGTTTTGCTGCACCGTCTTGGAAACACTGTCAATTTTGCCGCTCATCTGTCCTGTAGAGACAACGGCGCGCCGCGTGCTCTCCTGACCGGCTGTAGAAGCTTCGTAAATTTTTTCAACAAAATTCCTCATTTCTTCCAGCTGGCTCTTAGTACTGTCTGCAAGCACACGAACTTGCTCAGCTACCACGGCAAAACCTTTGCCGTGCTCGCCGGCTCTGGCTGCCTCAATGGAAGCATTCAGCGCAAGGAGATTTGTCTGGTTAGCGATTGCGCCAACACTGACAACAATATCCTCAATTCCCCGCACCAGCTCAACAAGTTTGTCAATACGCTCGCTCATCTCTTCCGTATCCTGAATAACTTCTTCCTTCAGTCCCGAGACCTCTGTCAGAAGGCTGCTGCTCTCATTGTTCTTCTTAGAAAGCTCTCTGCTGCCATCTGAGAGCTGCTGCAGTGTATCCGTTGCCGAATCAACACGGTCGTTTACATGGTTCATGGTTGCTGTTGTTTCTTCCACGATTGCCAGATTCGACTCGCTCAGCATGGACAGTTCATTTGAAAAACTTGACAATCGATCCGATATAAAGGACAATTCCACATCAAAACTGGATATGTCTACCGAAACGTCCAGCAGGCTCTTTGACGTATCATTGATACGTGATGCATTGCTGATAATCTTGTCTGCAAGCTCCAGAAACTGGATATTGCCTGATTTCTTTACCTGTGGACGCATGCTGTTCTTTCCTTCGAGCATATTTTTTAAATATGCCAGAACAGCCATCTCTTCAGTCACTTTCATATGACTTTACCTCCTGCCTGCACTGCCTGCTCTCTGTAAATTTATTATATTGAACAGACAGCCTCAATTTGCCAAAATTATATCACCAATACCTGTATGCGTCAATGCTGCCGCTCAAAGAGCATAACTACAGCCGCTCAATGAGTTTATGCTCTTTGAGTTTATGAACTATCACGCGGATACAAGGTAATGATAACCTGATAATTTGTGATCAAATATTCTCTATCTGCCAGTCAATGCCGCTAACACCATTTGCCTCAAGAAATGCGTTTGCCTGGCTGAAATGCCTGCATCCAAAAAAACCCCTGTATGCGGACAGCGGACTTGGATGCGGAGCTTTTAATATAAGATGTTTCGGGTTTGTCAGCATTGGGATTTTGCTCTGAGCCGGACGCCCCCACAGCATATATACGATTGGCCTGTCCTGCGCGTTAACTGCCGCCAGCACTGCGTCAGTAAACTGTTCCCAGCCCTTTCCCTGATGCGAATTTGCCTGATGAGCACGCACTGTCAGCACGGTGTTTAAGAGCAGCACGCCCTGATCCGCCCATTTTTTCAGATAGCCGTTGTTCGGTATATAGCATCCGCAATCTTCACTAAGTTCTTTATAAATATTCTGCAGTGAAGGCGGTATTTCTTTCTGCGTTGGCGGCACGGAAAAGCTGAGTCCGTGCGCCTGATTGGCATTGTGGTACGGATCCTGCCCCAGCAGCAGCACTTTTACTTTTCCAAGCGGCGTAAAATGAAAAGCATTGAAAATATCATCTGCCGGAGGATATATGACCGTCCTGCTGTATTCTTCTTTCACAAAATTAAACAGTTCCCTGTAGTAATCTTTTTTAAATTCCGGACTGACTGCCTCCAGCCAGTCATTTGTTATCATCGCCATAGCTGAACCCTCACTGCATTCTGACAGGTATACCCCTCTCCTGCAAAAAAGCCTTTAAGTCTTTTATCTCCATTTCTTTATAGTGAAACAGCGATGCCGCAAGCGCCGCATCAGCTTTTCCCTGTGTAAATGCTTCATAAAAATGTTCCATCGTCCCCGCCCCTCCGGAGGCAATGATCGGAATTGATACGCGCTCTGCTACGCGCCTTGTCAGCTCAAGATCATAACCGGCCTTTGTGCCGTCACAATTCATGCTTGTCAGCAAAATCTCGCCTGCTCCAAGCTCTTCCGCACGCGCCGCCCATTCTACGGCATCCAGCTGCATATCGATCCTTCCGCCATTTTTATATATGTGCCATGTTCCGTCTATATGCCTTTTCGCATCAATTGCCACAACGACACACTGGCTTCCGAACTTGCAGGCCGCTTCGCTGATAAGCTGCGGATTCATGATCGCTGCTGAATTGACTGCGACCTTATCCGCACCCTCACGCAAAAGCACTTTGAAATCTTCCACCGTCCTTATGCCGCCTCCGACAGTAAACGGAATAAACACTCGTTCTGCAACTTTTCTGACCAGATCTATCGTGGTGTTCCTTCCGTCACTTGATGCCGTAATATCCAGGAAAACAAGTTCATCAGCGCCTGCCTGGTCGTAGACAGATGCCACCTCGACCGGATCTCCGGCATCTTTTAAATTAACAAAATTCGTGCCTTTTACTACACGGCCGTTTTTACAGTCCAAACAAGGAATAATTCTTTTTGTAAACATTCCATCTCTCCCAACTTATAATGCCACAAAATTCTGCAATATCTTGAGTCCTATGCCGCTGCTTTTCTCCGGGTGGAACTGGCATGCAAAAATATTGCCATGCTCCACGGAGGCATGAATATGTACGGCGTACTCTGTAGATGCCGCTACGTCCCGTTCATCTGCCGCTTTAAGGTAATATGAATGCACAAAATAAACATAGGAATTATTCGGTATCCCCCGGAATAATGCTGCATCCGGCCTTATATCAAGCGAATTCCATCCCATATGAGGAATTTTTAAGCCATCTTGCATTGGAATCCTCAATATTTCCCCTGGCAGAACAGACAATCCCTCCGCGCCAGGCGTTTCATCACTGCGCTCAAACAAAAGCTGCAATCCCAAACAGATGCCCAAAAACGGCTTTCCGCCGGCTGTATAGTTTTTAATTGTATCAACCAATCCAAAATGGTCAAGATTGTCCATGGCATTGCCAAACGATCCAACTCCCGGCAGGATCACCTTGTCTGCCTCCATAACCTCCGCGGCATCGCGCGTTACAATAACCTCCTGCCCTAATGCCGCCAGCGCTTTTTCTACGCTTTTAAGGTTGCCTGCATCATAGTCAATAATAGCTATCATTTTAATTTCCGCCCCTGGCCTTCCCATATGCTTCTATCTTAAAATAGTACTGCGTAAAGCTGCTCTTTGAAAGATCAACGAGTGATTCAGCCTCTTCCTCTGAAATTTTAAATTCTGTCAAAAATGCATCGATGATATTGCTCCGTATCTCGTCCACATGCTCCTCTACTCCCAGATCCTGTGCCTTGCTGTAATACATGTCGTACCTGTCAAGTCCTTTAATCAGCGCGTTTATCGCCTCAGTGTATCTGCCGATCTTCATATAATTCTGATATGAATCATACTGGCGTCCGACATAGGAAATAACAGAAGCCTGCTTATACATCGTCTCATCATTTTTGCTGCGCTTAACGCCTGAAAGCGCATCATATGCCTTCTCGTAACTGCCGTTTTCCATGTACTCCCTTGCATCATCTGCCGATTTTCTGTAATAAACCGTATTGTTTAAGACAACAATCAGGACAATGACGCCTGTTACAAACAATATAAACTTTAAGATAGACAACGGCCTGATTTTTAATATATCGCCAGGTTTTGGCTCCGGCTTCGGTTTCTTCTCCTTCTTCGGCTTTTCCGGCTTCGGTTTCTTTTCCTTCTTCGGCTTTTCAGCCTTCTCCTTCTTGGCGTTCTCTTTTTTTATCTTGGCTTCTTCCTGTTTTTCCGCTTTACGCTTGCGCTTTTCCTCAGCTTCAAGTTCTTCGGCTTCCTGCTCCGCTTTGTCCTCTTCCTCGTTCTTTTTCTTCATCTGGTCAAAACGGTATCTTAACTTTGCAAAAAATCCTTTCTGAGGCGCAACATTTTCATCAAGCGTCTTGCCCTCCTCAAGTTCGCCATACATTTCCTGAAGGATTTTTTCATTTTCATCAAGCGGCGCCTCAGAACCGTCAGCAGACGGCCTGACGTCTTTCGCCTGTTCTCCGCCGGCTTTTTCAGGCTGTTCCCCTCCGCCTGCGTCCGGCAGCGTACCGGCATCCAGTCCTTCCGGAAGTTCCTCAGTTTTATCCAGGCTCTCAAAAAAGATATTTCCAACCGCTCCCAGAAGTCCTTTTTTCTTTTTCTTCTTTTTGCCTTCCTTCGGCGCTTTTTCTTTTTTCTTTTTCTTATCTTTTTTCTTTTTCTTTTTTTTGCCATCTTCCTCAGGATTTCTGCCTGAAAGAAATTCTTCCAGTTCCTTTTCCGGTTCTTCCGCCTTTATGTCCGCCGCCGGCTCGGACTGCTCGCCAGTCAGCTGTTTGTCTGCATTGAGCTGCTCATTGACATCTTGCAGAATATTATCCAGTTTCATGCCTGAAAGCCTGTCAATCTCGCTCTGAGACATGGCATCAGTTTCCTGTTCGCCCTTGCTTTCCTGAAGTTTCTGCTCCATCCCGTTTACCAGCTTCATCGCTTCTTCCGGATCAATAAATTCATCATCTGCCATGCCGCCTTCCGGCTGGTCTTGCGCAGTATAATTCTCATCATTTAAATCAGGCACAACATTCACCCCTTATCTTACATAATGACAAAATTGTATCATAAATTCCCTGCTTTAACAATATTTATAACCTTTAGTTTCAAAATTTCCGAATGCGCCTATTCCCTGTTATTCAGGTAATTTTCGAGTCCTTCCAGGAAAATGAGCGCATTTTCAGGCACGCCGACAGTCCTGTCACCGATGTTTTCAGGCAGCTGCGAATATTTTTCATGTACTCTGTACAGGCATGATCGCTTATTTATAAACGTAATCCTCTCAAAAGGCCACCTGAACAGATTCGGCTGGTTAAAGTCCTCTCCAAGCTCTATGAGCAGCAGCGGCTGTCCAAGCGTCATTGACAGCCACTTGTTATATGCATCCCATTGCCTGCGCGTATCCTCCATAAGCTCTTTGTCCGCATCCTGCGAGCTGGCCGGCTGCTCTTGCTGCAAAAGCATCGGATTTACAATTCTGCTGCTATCCATGGCTGTTTCTGCAAACAAATTATCCCTGTGAGAAGTGATTATAAAATAATTTTTTTCTTTTAAATAACCGGCAAAAAAATCCGCCATATGAATAATTTGGTTTGCATCCGCAAATCGTCCGCGCCTCAGTTCGCTGCCAATGCCTATGAGGATTCTGTCTGTTTCCTGAAAAGCTGCAGCTATCTGCTCATAAATTTTTTCCATATTAATCTCCATTCCGGATCGCCTGCGCGATGAGGCGGCGCAGATATAAAAATCCGCGTCTGAAAAGATTTGCCGCAATCTAACGGCTTCCTGCCAAATATCCCCATCATACCCAAAGAAGTGCTGCCACAAAATAATGTGACAGCACCCGCTACCAAAATCTTTTATATAATAACTGTTACAGCAGGAGTTTATCAATCTCCTTTACAAGCATTCCGATCTCAGGCTTTGACAGCTGTACGTCCGCCCCAAGCGATTCACCCTTTGCACGCATCTGGTCGTTAATCAGAGATGAGAAAATTACAACCGGTATCTTCTTCAGTTCATCATCTGACTTAATCAGCTTTGTCAGACGGTGGCCATCCATCAATGGCATCTCAATATCGGTAATGACGCACTTGACATCTAATTCTTCTGAATTTTTCTTTGCATTCAGCAGATAATCCCAGGCAATCTGGCCATTCGTGCATAATGTCAGGTTAGCATACCCTGCCTTCTTTAATGAATCAGAAATTAATGTAATAAGCAGCGGAGAATCCTCTGCTATTACAATATGGGAAGTATTCCGTATCCTGCCTTCCAAGCCTTCTATATCAGATACTTTCAAACCGGTCTCCGGACTGATATCCGATACGATACGCTCAAAATCCAGAATAACGATAAGCTGGTTGTCGATCTTTACAATGCCTGTTGCAATACCGTTTTCCTTGCTGCTGACTGTACTGTCCGGCGTTATGATATCTGCCCATGACACCCTATGTATCCCAACAACTGTATGTACATGAAACGCAACATTCAACTGGTTGAAATTCGTAATGATAAACATGTCTTTTTTCATATCCGGCGATGGATCCGCCTTGATTACATGTGCCAGATCCACAACAGTAATCATCAAATCCCTTGGCATAAAAATTCCTTCAACGCTCGGATGTGAATTTGGAACAGGCGTTACCACGTTAAACGGAACAATCTCTTTGATCTTCGCAACATTAATGCCGTAATGATTGTTCCCTACTGTGAACTCCAAAACCTCCAGTTCATTCGTACCGCTCTCCATCAAAATATTTGTTTCCATGTTTGTTCCTCCACTTCACGTACTGTACTAACTTATGTTTACAGTATAACAAATCACAGAGATTATTTCAATGCAAATTTTGACTTGATTACCTGATTAACAGATACAAAAAAAGCATTCTCACAGTCCATGCAAACTGAGAATGCTTCCCTTAAATATCAATTATTTATTTTTTCACAGCCGAACCCTCAAAACTGCACATTGAGCATACCCTTTTTCCCTATTCCTGAACTTTTTTTCCACCACGGCTTATTTCCGGCCAAACCCTCGGCCTATTAGTACCGGTCAGCTCCGTGCGTCGC
>CANRBP010000073.1 GCA_947628875.1 uncultured Lachnospira sp. | reverse complement strand
TATTGCGCCGCGCCGGATTAGCCTTGCCCGCTTTGACAGCTGCCTGGCTGTTGTTTTCGGCGACACTGCCGTCCGATTTCAGTACGGAAGCGATACCGGCGCGACATACGCCTGCATGCACGGCAAACTTATAGAGCGAGCAGTGACAGGCTCCTGCCCTGAGGAATCACTTATAACAGGACTGCAGCAGCATGGGCAGTCATGCCGGCGCCCCGATGAATTTTTAAAATGCCTGCTTAAAACAATGCATTTTTCCGCTGTACCAAAGGAAGCGCTGATGATACGCGGCCTTCTCCGCAATTCCCACGGCTGCATAACGCTTGCTCAGGCTGCCGTACAGACAGGCTACTCTGTGCGCCATATCAACCGCCTGTTTACTGGCTGGTTCGGCTTTGGCCCCAAAGAATACTGCAAATATATACGTTTCGGCCGCGCCATGGCTGAAATATGGAACGATCCGAACCGCAGCAACTCAGATTTTATCCAAAACTGCGGCTATTCCGACCAGGCGCATTTCCAGCGCGAATTTAAAGCCTTTACGTGCGAGACGCCAAGACAGTATATTGCCCGGCTGTGCGATCAGTCCCGCGGCAAAAGAAATTCCGACAAGACTACATTGCTGACATCGACTCCTTTGTAAGTCAGCCTGTATGCGGACTGACCCGTCTTTTCCAGGAGGCCGAGCTTTATATGCTTGTCCAGCACGCTGCCGTAAACAGACTCAACAGTCTGTCCAAACATGCGCTCAAAATCCCGTCCATCTATGCCTGCCGTCTTTCTCAGGCCCAGGAACATAAACTCTTCCATGCTATCCTCTCTTGACAGCCGCGCCTCCTCGCCAATTACCGCCTCTGCACCTGCCGCCTTTATATACTCTGTAAGGCTGCGGATATTGGTCATGCGGCATCCTTCAAAAAGCGATGCCGCTCCAAGTCCAAAACCCAGATAATCCGCCCTGTTCCAGTAAGAGAGATTGTGCCTGCATTCAAAGCCTTCACGCGCAAAATTCGATATCTCATACTGGCGGTATCCTCCCTGCCCGAGCAGTTCCCGTATGCGATAATACATTTCCCGTTCCTCATCTTCGTCCGGAAGCGGCGGATACCTGTCAGGGTTATTGAAAAGAGGCGTCCCTTCCTCAACTATCAGGCTGTATGCTGAAATATGTTCCGGAGCGTAAGCCATTATCCGCCTTATCCCGCGTTCACAGTCCGCAAGCGTCTGCCCGGGCAGTGCTGACATCACATCAATATTGATATTGCCAAATCCTTCTGAACGTGCTGTTTCCATGCTGCGCTCAAAATCATGCACTGTATGTATACGCCCCAGGATTTTTAAAAGGCGGTCGTCTGCCGCCTGCAGGCCGAAACTGATGCGGTTTATGCCTGCCTTCCTGTACGCGGCGGCTTTCTGCTTTGTCAACGTGCCCGGATTGCACTCAATTGTAACCTCCGGGCAGCCTGAAAAGCAAAAATGCCTGTAAAGCGCCTCCATTATCTGCACGATCCAGCTTTCCCCGACAGCAGACGGCGTCCCTCCGCCAAAAAAGACAGACTGCACTTCATAATCTTCTGTCTTTTTGCCAAGCAGCTGAGCGGTGCGGCTAATCTCGCGCAGCAGCGCCTGCATATAATCCTCCTGCACGGACCTGTCTGCCGGAGCAGAGAGGAAATCGCAGTAATCGCATTTCCGCACGCAAAACGGGATATGGACATAAATCCCCAGCTCACGCCTACTCTTCATCTAGTTTAAGAACGCTCATAAACGCTTTCTGCGGTATCTCGACATTGCCGATCTGGCGCATGCGCTTCTTTCCCTCCTTCTGCTTCTCAAGCAGTTTCTTTTTACGTGAAATGTCGCCGCCGTAACATTTTGCCAGCACGTCTTTGCGGAGCGCTTTCACATTTTCCCTGGCGATAACACGGCTTCCTATGGCCGCCTGAATAGGTATCTCAAACAAATGGCGCGGTATCTCCGCTTTAAGCTTTTCGCACATTTTCCTGCCGCGCTCCTCAGCGCTGCCTGCATAGACAATAAACGAGAGCGCATCTACCTCCTCACGGTTGATAAGTATATCCAGCTTGCACAGGTTTGAACGCACATATCCCTTAATCTCGTAATCGAATGACGCATATCCCCTTGAGCGCGATTTCAGCGCGTCAAAAAAATCATAAATTATCTCATTTAGAGGAAGCTCGTACCTGAGCATGGCACGCGTCTGCTCGATGTATTCCATGCCGACATATACGCCGCGGCGCTCCTGGCAGAGTTTCATTATAGGCCCCACATATTCTGTCGTAACCATTATCTCCGCACTCACGACCGGCTCCTCCATGTAGCTTATCTCAGACGGATCCGGCATGTTGGACGGATTTGTCAGTTCTATGACTTCCCCGTTTGTCTTGTGTACTTTATAGATAACGCCAGGCGCCGTTGTAACTAAATCGAGGTTATATTCACGCTCAAGGCGCTCCTGAATTATCTCAAGATGCAGCAAGCCAAGGAAGCCGCACCGGAAACCGAACCCAAGCGCAATCGATGTCTCCGGCTCAAACTGCAGTGATGCATCATTGAGCTGCAGCTTTTCAAGCGCCTCGCGCAGATCCTGATACTTGGCTCCGTCCGCCGGATACATGCCGCAGTAAACCATCGGATTCACTTTTTTGTAACCAGGCAGCGGTTTTTCGCACGGGCGCTCGTCATCTGTGATCGTATCGCCAACACGCGTGTCGGAAACATTTTTGATGCTGGCGGTCAGATAGCCAACCATTCCGGCGGACAGCTCTTCGCACGGTATAAACTGGCCAGCTCCAAAATAGCCTACCTCCACAACCTCCTCAACTGCACCGGTCGCCATCATCCTGATCTTTGTACCCTTGCGGACAGTTCCTTCCTGAATCCTGCAGAATACAATAACGCCTTTATAAGAATCATAAAGCGAATCAAAAATCAAAGCCTGCAGCGGCGCCTGCGCGCTGCCTCCCGGCGCCGGTATCCTGGTGATGATCTGCTCAAGCACATCTTCAATATTCAGTCCGTTCTTTGCCGATATCTGCGGCGCATCCTGTGCTTCAAGCCCGATAACATCTTCAATCTCATCTATAACGCGCTGCGGATCCGCGCTTGGCAGATCGATTTTATTGATAACCGGGAACACATCCAGGTCATGATCCAGCGCCAGATACACGTTTGCCAGCGTCTGCGCTTCAATCCCCTGCGCCGCGTCCACTACAAGTATAGCGCCATCGCATGCCGCCAGCGCCCTTGATACCTCATAATTAAAGTCAACATGTCCCGGCGTATCGATCAGGTTAAATATATATTCCTCGCCGTTCTTCGCCTTGTAAACCGTCCTGACCGCCTGGGCTTTTATCGTAATGCCGCGCTCCCGCTCAAGATCCATATTGTCAAGGATCTGTTCCTGCATCTCCCGGCTTGTCAGCAGTCCCGTTTTCTCGATAATACGGTCCGCAAGCGTAGATTTTCCATGATCAATATGCGCTATAATACAAAAATTCCTAATATGTTCCTGGTTCATTCCTGTTCTTTTCTCCTTTTTATGCCGTTTTGCCGTTTTTCCCCTGAATTAATCCGCCGCCTGCCCATAAACAAAGCCTGTTACCCTTTCAGCGAATACCCTTCCGCGCGCAAAAAACTGATAATGCCGTCTGCGACAGCACGCGCCGCCACATCCATACGGTTTTCAACAATCGCATCGTCTTTCCGGCTTGTCATAAACCCCAGCTCCAGTATGCAGCTCGCGCAGGTACTATGCGTATTAATATAATAATCCTCGTTTGCATTTTCTATGCTGCCGGCCTTAACGCCTCTGTTCTGGCAGCCTGCCGACCGCTCCAGCTCCGCCAGTATGCCTGAGGCAAGCTGCATTGAATCCTGCGGCTGCCCGCTGTAGATCCATGCTTCAACTCCATTTACGGACAAATCCTGCTGGTAATAATTTCTGTGTATGGATACCATTGCCGATGACTTTGCACGGTTGCAGGTTTCCGTCCTCTCTTCCAGTTCGGCCGTAATATCCGCAGTGCGGGTCATTACCACATATACGCCTGCTGTTTCAAGATAATGCTTTACCTGATTGGCAAAGGCCAGCGTCTGCACCTTTTCAAGCTTGCCATTATAGTCCGCTCCGTTATCCCTGCCGCCATGCCCGGCATCCAGGCAGACAACCGGCTGATCCGGTCCTGGCGGCTGTGCCGCCTGTTCTATGTTTGCGTCTGTATTTCCCAAAACGAATGCATTGCCCGGCTCTGCCGCTTCTTTTGCAAAAAAATCCTGGTAAATAATCATGCCGCAAAACACAACGGCTGCCAGCGTTATATATGCAATTATCCGATCCCACCGCAAAGGTGCCTTCTTCCTCATAACCATCCTGCCTCTGCCATATAAGCCCACTCCTTCGGCCGCATTCTCTTTCTCTATTTTCTATAAGCCTGGCAAAATTGTCAAGCAAAAAAAGCAAGGGTTTAAAAGGAAGGCTGTCTCCGTCCCTTTAAACCCCTGCGCCAGTCTTTAATTATGAATTTTTAATCATTTCCTTTTTCAGCCGCTTTATTATCTTTTTTTCAAGCCTTGATATATAGGACTGCGAGATTCCAAGCATGTCGGCGACCTCTTTCTGCGTCTTTTCCTCCCCATCGCTCGCGCTCAATCCGTAGCGCAGATCCACGATCGTGCGTTCCCTCTCGGAAAGCTTGTTGATTGCCGTATTTAACATATTGCGCTCCGCTTCCTCCTCAAGATCTTTATAAATGACATCTTCATCTGTCCCCAGTATATCCGACAAAAGCAGTTCATTCCCGTCCCAGTCAACATTCAGCGGCTCATCAATAGAAACCTCCGCCTTTGTCTTGTTATTACGCCGCAGATACATCAGTATTTCATTTTCAATACACCTCGATGCATATGTTGCAAGCTTTATATTTTTTTCCGGATCATAAGAATTGATAGCCTTAATCAAGCCGATCGTCCCAATGGAGATCAGATCCTCCACGCCAACGCCTGTATTGTCAAAGCGCTTGGCAATATAGACAACAAGCCTTAAATTGTGTTCTATCAGTGATGCCTTTATCGCCTGATCGTGCTCGCCGCCAAGTCCTGCGATGGCCCGCGCCTCCTCCTCCGCTTCCAGCGGTGCAGGCAGGACGTCCGTGCCGCCTATGTAATGTATGTCGCCTTGCTTCAGCATCATCAGGTTCTTGAATGTCGGAACCACTTTAAACTGAAATCTATCCGGTACTGCTACTTTGATAACCATACTTCTCTCCATTTCCGCGCTGCTTTTTATGCCAGCATCTGCGTCCCAATCAGCATCTGGTACTCTCCATCCTGGGACAATTCCTGCCGTGACAGGCCAATCAGCGCACCTGCAATTTTTCTTTTCTTTTTCCCATGGTATATGTACATTGTCTCTACTGTAATGACTTCCATCATCCCATCCTGGCACCCAAGCGACCTGTATGGCACCAAATGGTACTTTAGGCTGGTGTAATCATTTATTTCACTAAGAAACCCTTCAAACAGCTTTTTCTCTGCAACAGCAATCGGCTGGCGGCTATACGGGTCTTTCAGGACATTTCCCGTGTCAATAAACGCCTCAAGCCAAAGTTCCATGCCATTATTTTGAATGCACACGCGGCACCGCTGCCTGCCGTATACTTTTAGCCGCATATACTGCACATATACAAGGCGAAGCAGAATAACAGAAACTGCCGTAAACAGAAACAATCCCGTGTCTTTTAGCAGGATCTGCTTTACCCAGTAACCTGCATAAGTGTAGTAATACAGCATATGCATACAGCCGGCCAGCAGGAAGGTAATGCCAAACAGCGTCACAACGCCTTTGATGAGTTCCCTGATCGCACATTTTCCTGCACATATTTTAATCATTAAACTGCTGACCAAAACATATGTACATATATGAACCGCCGGTTGGATGCTGTCCGGCATCATCACCGCTGCGACAGACCATAGTGCGCCCAATGTGGCGGATAACAAAATCCTTGCGCACGTGGCAGTGTACGCGCAAACTCTGTTAACAAGATCAAGCACAATAAAATCCATCAGCAGGTTTATGCCAAACAGCACATCTAAATAAATTACGATTTTTTTATCACCTCCCGACAAATGTATTATAACGTCATCCATATTAAAAAATTTGTCATATTAAGGGAGCTGACAAAAAAATCCCTCTTTATGCAGACTGCCGCGCCATGCATAAAAAGGGATTTTTTACTTATATTTTTTTATATTTCTTTTTTTCTGGTTCTTTCCTGAATGAATACCGGAATGCTGATATTCTTCTCCTTCACAGAACTGACGACCGGCGCCTGCTGCTTCAGCCCGGGAATCTGTATCTGCGCATTGTTCTGCGCGCCGGACTGCGCCGTATCCTTCGCAGCACCGTTATATGTATAGGACGGCTTGGCCGCTTTCTGCGCCTTCTGCATCTGCTGCGTCTTTGCCGCAAGGCTGCTGCCGCCCTCCTCAAGCCCGGTTGCGATAACTGTGATCGTTACCTTATCCTGGACCTCTTCATCATACATAACGCCAAAAATAACATTAGCATCATCGCCGGCAAGCTCCTGAACATAGCTTGCAGCTTCATTTGCCTCAATCAGGCTGACATCGCCCGAGATATTGATGATCACATGCGAAGCGCCCTCAATCGTTGTCTCAAGCAGCGGACTGGTAACTGCCTGCTTTACTGCCTCGATCGCCTTTTCATCGCCGCTTGCATCGCCAATGCCGATATGCGCCACGCCCTTGTCCATCATGACTGTCTTTACATCTGCAAAATCCAGATTTATCAGGCCAGGCACATTGATAAGATCGGTAATGCCCTGTACAGCCTGCTGCAGAACTTCGTCAGCCTTTTTTAAGGCGTCCGGCATGGTTGTACGCCTGTCAACTATCTCTAACAGCTTGTCATTCGGAATCACGATAAGCGTATCCACATTTTCCTTTAATTTCTCTATGCCCATCAGAGCATTGGTCATTCTTGTCTTTGCCTCGAACCTGAACGGCTTAGTCACCACGCCAACGGTCAAAATGCCCATGCTCTTTGCTATCCTTGCCACAACCGGAGCAGCGCCTGTTCCCGTGCCGCCGCCCATTCCGCAGGTAACAAATACCATATCTGCACCCTTCATCGCCTGCGTCAGTTCTTCAACATTTTCCTCCGCAGCCTTCTCGCCAATCTCCGGCTGCGCTCCGGCTCCAAGACCCTTTGTCAGCTTCTCGCCTATCTGGATAGCTGTAGGCGCCTTGCACAGCTGCAGCGCCTGACTGTCCGTATTAATGCCGATAAACTCTACGCCGCTGATATTCTCATCTATCATACGGTTAACGGCATTATTTCCTGCGCCGCCAACACCGATCACTATAATCTTTGCTGAAGAATCCGCTTCACTCGTTCTGATCTCTAACAATTTTCCTTCCTCCTGAACAGCATAGCTCATTAAACAATATTTGTTCTATCATACAATTTATAAAAAAAAATATCAACCTATTTTTTTGGAGTTTTCGCATTTTGTATTTTAAATGTGTCAAAAAGGCATGCTGCTGCGGCAGCATTGCCATTGTGCACAGAAATGGCATTTGCCATTTTGTGCACAATCACCACATCACATTCTGTGATGTGCGTGTTTGGCACATTTAAAATACAAAATTCGGAAACTCAAGATGTTTCTGCCAAATTTACCTGATAATAATTGCTGCAACTGCATGACAGGCAGCCATGCAGCCGTAAAATTAATTTTTCGGCCTAACCATCTTTTTTAAATATAACTGACGATTCACTGCCGTCATAATCTGACAGATACAGCGTGCCTTTCATGCCCTCAAGCTTGTCCGACATCTGCTTCAGCGCATACAGCCGGTCGCTGCAGTCGTCAATATTGCCAAGCTTTACGATTATGTCACCCATATAAAGCGTAGCCTCAAAGTCTTTATCAAAATATACTTTCTGGATAGATAACTCATATTTCCTGAAACTCTGAGTTATTTCCAAAATCTGCCTGTAAAGCATGTCATTTCCTATATCCAGCTTAGTGTCAAGGACAATGGAGCTGAACGGAAGGCCGCTTATCTCAGGAACACCCTCATAATATTCTTTTGAACTTTCCACCACCGTCCCGTCTCTGTCAAAATACATGTTGCACCCCATATAGCTTACGTAGCCGATGATGGCCTTCTCATATACTGTGACTGACAGCTTGTTCGGCCACTCCACATCAACGTCATAGCGCTGAATAAACGGTATTTCCTTATCTTTATCGCCAAACAGCTCATACAGCAGCGCATTTGGCGCATGGCCGCCAAATATATACGTTTCCATCTGCTCATCATCATAGTGAATGTTTCCTGTGAAAGTTACCTCATCTACCTTGAAAACAAAGTAACCGCTGACAGCAGCTGCCGCCATGACGCACAGGAAAACAAGCACTATAATCTTTACCCTTGCCTGCACCAAGCATCAGCAAAGACATAATATTTTTTGCATCGACTAATTTG
>CANRBP010000072.1 GCA_947628875.1 uncultured Lachnospira sp. | reverse complement strand
CCTGCCGCTTATGCTGATGCCGGACTCTTCAAGCTGTCTTGACAATCCCAGGATATCAGTATTGTACCCTTTGTAGCCTGCCTGCGTTCGCACCAGCGTATTTACGGCTCCTATGGCTTTGGCAAGCGGATCTGTCTCCGCCAATGACTGGATCACCGCCTGTTTATGCGGCACTGTCACGTTCAATCCCTGAATATTCAGCGCATATGCGCCTGCAACGGCTGCCGCCACGCTGTCTGCCTCCACCCGTAAGGCCACATAAGCCATATCAATTCCGCAAAGTTCTGCCAGGCTGTTATGGATAAGCGGCGAAATTGAATGAGCGACCGGGTTGCCAATCAGGCCGCACACTTTTGTTGTCCCTTTTATATCACTCATTTTTATATTCCTTTTCTTTATTTTTTCTTGCCGGAAAATTTTCTCTGGTAAAAATACATCACTATCCGCTCAAGGCGCCGCTTGAGGATAATCTGAAATTCCTCATGCCGTGCAATCGGCTCGACCAGGAATGAACGGATACCGGCGCGGTTTGCACCCCATACGTCCGTAAAAAGCTGATCGCCAACAAAAAATGTATTTTCTCTAACTGTCCCCATCTGCTGCATTGCCCTGATGTAATTGGCCGGAGACGGTTTTTTCGCCTTGCTCACATATTTTGACCCGACCTCATCTGCCAGCGGTTTTACCCTTTCTTCCTGGTTGTTTGAAAGTATGCAGGTGTCATACCCTATACGCCGCAGATCTTCAAACAGTTTCTTCGCTCGCCCGTCCACAGGAGCGCCGTGCTCAACCAGCGTGTTGTCCACGTCAAATATGATTCCCCTGTAGCCTGATCCGTAAAGTCCGCGGTAGTCAATCTCATAGGCTGATACGCAGTAATCGCTTGGATAAAATCGCTTTAACATAAGTTCCTCACTGAAAACAAAACAAGATGCTATTTAAGGATTTTTTTAATCTCATCCATAAATGTATTTACATCTTTAAACTCCCTGTATACTGACGCAAAACGGACATATGCGACTTCATCAAGCTCCTTTAACTTATTCATTACGATCGTGCCGATGGTCGTTGTAGGTATTTCTTTCTCTCCCATGTTAAAAATCTGCGTTTCTATCTCATCTACCATGGCGCTGATCTCCACCATGGATACCGGCCTTTTATGGCATGAGCGGACAATGCCTGCCACTATTTTCTCCCGGTCATAGGGTTCTCTGTTATCATCTTTTTTAATCACGATCAAGGGCATCGTCTCTACTTTTTCATAGGTTGTAAAGCGTTTTCCGCAGGAATCACACTGCCGGCGCCGCCGGATCGAGCTGTCATCTGTCGGCCTTGAGTCAATGACTTTTGTATTATCTTTTCCACAAAACGGACATTTCAACACACTATACCTCCAAACATAAAATATGCGTTCATTATAATTTAATATTTAATCCGGGTCAATAAAAAATGTTTCCTGGGTTTCAGCAGTTTGCATTTTATATGCGTCAAAGAGGCTTGCTGTTGTTTTTATCTGCGATAATTCTGTCTGCAATCTGCTCTAAAGATGAACTTCGCTCCATGCCAACAAGATCCGGGTAAAAAATGTAATCACTCAGATTTTCCAAGCCGGTATTGACCTTTAAAAATTCGAGCCAATAATCCATGTCTGCTTCTATATTCGCATTATTTTTAATATAGGATTCGCTAAAAACCGTCTCAACGATGTTTTTAATCTGTTCATCTGTCACATCGCATTTTTGAGGCGGAAGCCGGAGCGCCATTTTTGCCGCTGTTTCCAGACTGGTATAAGACCAGTATTTCTGAAATTTTGAAATTTTCAACTTTTTGTTTCCTGTAATTTCACGCAGTTCCCTCTGCAATCCTTTAAGCTCACGCTTTACAGCCGGATCCTCCAAGTCCTGATTTTCTTCCATAACAGAGGCCGCTTTTTCAATAAGTTCCATTACTTCTGACATTTTTGAATCATCAATTTCCGGTGCTTTCATTTTTTCCTCCGCATTATTATAGATTAATTTATTAAAAATACTTTCCCAAAGTAAAAGAAAAAGCAAATATAAAAATGCCTATCCTGTCTTATGCACAAAGTTCAGAAAGAACCCTGATACAACGGGATAGGCAAGCCTGTAAGGACATATGCCTAAGTTTTTAAATTATTCATTTCTGCTGCAGCTGTTTGATAACCATATTGTTAGGTTTTGAAATTTTAAGTTCCGGCCCGTTCATCACAATCAGTCCTCTGTCAAAGTGGACAGTAAATAGCGTGATGGAGTTGCCCTCATGGTTCATCGACATTATATGTTTGTCGTCCGGGAAAATCTGTATGTACTTTGGATAATCGCCGCTTACAGGAAGAGAGGACAGGCTGCCAAGCGTACCTGTTTCCTTGTTTACCTTGTAAATGGTGACTGTATTATCGCCTGCATTGCTGCAAAGCAGGTTATTCCCGGAATTGGTAAATATCAGGTGGGAAGCGGCGCTGTTGCTCTTGTGTCCTTTCCTGACCGTAAAAATATTTTGGATAAGCTCAAACCGTCCCTTGCTGTTCGTATTGTCGTATGAATAAACATTGATATAATTTTTCAGTTCGCATAGCACATAAGCAAAACGCCCGTCCTCGCTGAAAACCATCTGACGCGGTGCAGATTCAAGCTGCGAGCGGATAATGTCATACAGCTTGAGCTTGCCTGCATTGTGGTCAAATTCATATAATTTAATCTGGTCGATCCCCAAGTCGCAGGCACAAAGCAGAACATCGTCCGGGGTAAAAGCTGACCAGCTTACATGCGGCCTGAAATTCCTGTCCGCAATGCTGCCCATGCCTTTATGGAATACTTCGTCTGTAATATGGCCGATAGAGCCGTCTTCCTCAAGGGAAAGGACGGTTATTTTCCCGTCATGAAAACCTGATACGATTATAAATTTATCTTCCTTAGAAACAGTAATATGGCAGCCGCGCATTCCCTTGATTGAGCGCGTGTTGAGCAGCTCAAGGTCGCCGTCCGGCAGTATGCGGTATGCTGAAACGCCCTGATCGCAAATGGAATATAAATAGTCCTTGCTGTTGGAAAGCGTTATGAAGGAAGGATTGTCAATGGCAATCTCCTTGCGTTCGGCTATCCGCCCTCTTTCAACATCCATGTCATAAATATGGATTCCTGTACTGTTTTCATGCGTATAGCTCCCTACGTATGAAACATATTTTTCACTCATAGTGATCCTCCGTGTTTTATCCCGATTAAAATAACTGTCTATATTATTTTAAAGCAATTAGGACTGGTTTTCAATAATTAATTCATGGGTTTTGATTAAATTTTGCATGATTTTCAGCTGATAAAACTTCCGCTTTCACTAATGCCTCATTTAAAAAAATATAATTATATATATTGTCATACGCATTTTTCAGTGATACGTTCAATATCCACATCAACAAGGATTACGTCAGCTCCGATGCAGCGGACGCACTTAAACGGTATAACATACTCTATCTCTCTGCCAAACAGGCCGCAGAGGCGTCCGGGGCCGGGGACGATCAGGGCACGGATGCAGCCGGTACATTCGTCAAAGTCAATATCGGCTGCATATCCCAGTATCTTGCAGTCGCAGGCGTTAATGACCTGCTTATTCCGGAGGTCGCATATACGCATATTGCACCTGCACGATTATTTCGCTTAATATATTTTATGGCAGATGGATCAAAACAGTGCATGCGGTGCAGGATTTATGATAAATATTTGCGCATCGAGCGCAGAGCGCATTTTTCAAGCCGGCTTACCTGAGCCTGAGAAATGCCTATTTCCTCGGCAGTTTCCATTTGCGTCTTGCATTCAAAAAAGCGCATATTGATAATTTTGCGTTCCCGCTCGTTCAGGTGGTTCATTGCGTCCTGCAAGGCAATATGCTGTATCCAGTTTTCTTCCTTGTTTTTTTTATCACTCACCTGATCCATGATATAGAGCGTGTCGCCGCCTTCAGAAAATACAGGCTCATACAGTGAGACAGGCGTCTGGATTGCATCCATTGCCATTACAATGTCCTCCTTTGAGATGCCGATTTCTGCTGCAATTTCAGCTATTGTAGGTTCTTTCTGATTTTTGCGGGTCAGGTTTTCTTTTGCATAAATCGCTTTATAGGCAGTATCGCGCAGGGAGCGGCTGACGCGGATAGTGTTATAGTCGCGAAGATAACGTTTTATCTCTCCAAGTATCATCGGAACGGCATATGTTGAAAACTGTACGCCTTGATTGATATCAAAGTTGTCGATAGCCTTAATCATGCCAATACAGCCGATTTGAAAGAGATCATCTATATTTTCCTGAGATTGTGAAAAACGCTGCACAACGCTTAATACCAGCCTCAGATTGCCTTTTATGAAAGTATCTCGTGCTTCTTTATCTCCGGACTTGATTTTTTTTAATAATGCCTCTTTTTCGCTGCTTTTCAGAAGCGGAAGGTCGGCTGTATTTACGCCACATATTTCAACCTTATATCCAGCCACTTTAGTCCTCCTTTATCAATGCAAAATGTATTTCATAATAAAGGATTGCCGTTAAAAAAACATTTAATACTGACAAGAATATCCATTTTAGAAAGGATTTTTTGCTGAATGTATGGCGTAAAGCATATATAAGACAGGATAGGCATTTTAGCGCGCAATGGCAACGCTGCCCAGCAGCAGGCGCATAGCCAGGACAAAAAAAAGACTACAACATCTCTGTCATAGTCTTTCTTTATATTCTTTAATCCCGTCCAGCCTGATATTTTTCGGACTGCACTCTGATCAGCTCCGCATCATCAAAATAATTAATACGCATAGCTGCCTTAACTTCCTTCAGCGTCTGCTCCGCAGCTTCATACGCTGCCGCCGTCCCTTTTTGCAGAATCCTGTAGACTGCCGGTATATCCTGCTCATATTCATGGCGCCTTGCTCGTATCGGCTCAAGCTGCCTGTTTAACACATTGTTAAGGAACTTCTTTACCTTGACGTCACCAAGGCCGCCGCGCCGGTAATGTTCTTTCAATTCATCAAGAGATGCATACTCAGGCAGAAATTCAGCAAAATCCTCCGGCGTGCTGAATGCATCCAGATAAGTAAATACGCAATTTCCCTCGATCTTGCCCGGATCATTCACCCTGATATGATCAGGATCTGTATACATGCTCATGACCTTTTCGCGAACTTCCTCCGGCGTATCTGACAAGTATATGCAGTTACCAAGCGACTTGCTCATCTTAGCTTTTCCGTCCGTTCCGGGCAGCCGCAGGCATGCCTTGTTGTCAGGCAGCAGTATGTCCGGTTCAACCAGCGTTTCTCCATAAACTGCGTTAAACTTGCGCACGATCTCCCTCGCCTGCTCAAGCATCGGCTCCTGATCTTCGCCAACCGGCACTGTTGTAGCCTTAAATGCCGTAATATCCGCCGCCTGGCTGATTGGATATGTAAAAAATCCTACCGGTATGCTGGCCTCAAAATTGCGCATCTGAATTTCTGCTTTTACAGTTGGATTGCGCTGAAGGCGCGATACCGTTACAAGGTTCATATAATAAAATGTCAGCTCTGTAAGCTGCGGTATCTGCGACTGGATAAATATATTTGTCTTTTCCGGGTCAAGTCCGCAGGAAAGATAATCAAGAGCAACTTCTATAATATTCTGGCGCACTTTCTCGGGGTTATCCGCATTGTCTGTAAGCGCCTGAGCGTCCGCTATCATAATAAAGATTTTATCAAATTCACCTGAGTCCTGCAGTTCGACCCTCCGTCTGAGAGAACCCACATAATGACCGAGATGTAATCGGCCGGTAGGACGGTCGCCTGTTAAAATAATCTTAGACATGTCTGTATTCCTCCCGTCAGTTCAAGCTAATTTGCATTCTGATGCGTTCCATTCCGGCATCATCTTGATTATTTTAACACAATTATTTGTAAATAACAATTGAGAATTATCTCAAATCAGTGTAGAATATTTAAAGAATAATCACCAGGAGGAACATCATGAAACATTTACTCAGTCCCCTCGACCTTAGTGTCAATGAGCTTGATGAGCTGCTCGATCTGGCAAGGGATATCTCACGCGACCCGTCCAGATACAGCCATTGCTGTGACGGTAAAAAACTTGCCACCCTTTTTTATGAGCCAAGTACAAGGACAAGGCTCAGTTTTGAAGCTGCCATGCTGAATCTTGGCGGATCCGTGCTTGGCTTTGCATCTGCTGATTCCAGTTCTGCCGCCAAAGGCGAGAGCGTTTCTGACACGATCCGCATAATTTCCTGTTATGCAGATATATGCGCGATGCGCCATCCCAAGGAAGGTGCGCCGATGGTTGCCGCAGGCAAATCTTCAATCCCGGTGATAAACGCCGGAGATGGAGGACACCAGCACCCGACTCAGACGCTTACTGACCTGATGACAATCCGTGAACTGCGCGGTTCGCTTAATGATTTCACTATCGGCCTGTGCGGAGACTTAAAATTTGGCCGCACGGTTCATTCCCTAATCAATTCCCTTATACGGTATAAAAATATCAAGTTTATACTCATTTCGCCAAAAGAACTCCGTGTTCCTGATTACATCAGGGAAGATGTCCTCAACGCCAACCATGTTGAATTTGAGGAAGTAGAAAAACTCGAGGACGTGATGCCTCTTTTGGATATTTTATATATGACACGCGTACAGCGCGAACGTTTCTTCAACGAAGACGAATATCTCAGAATGAAAGATTTTTATATTCTTGATCCTGCAAAAATGGCTCTTGCCAAGAAAGACATGTATGTCCTGCATCCTCTGCCGCGCGTCAATGAAATATCTGTCGAAGTTGATGACGACCCGCGTGCGGCGTACTTCAAACAGGCGCAGTTTGGCGTCTATGTGCGCATGGCTCTTATCCTGAAACTGCTGGAACTTGATAAAAAGGAGGTTTAAGCTATGTTAAATGTCGGACAGTTAAACGAAGGCTTTGTGCTGGATCATATTGAAGCCGGCAAATCCATGATGATCTATAAAAATCTGGGGCTTGGAAAGCTGGACTGCTGCGTTGCCATCATAAAAAACGCACGCAGCAATAAGATGGGGAAAAAGGATATCATAAAAATAGAAGGCGGTTTGGATCTTGTCGATCTGGACGTGCTCGGTTTTATCGACCACAATATAACAGTTAACATAATCAAAGACGGTAAAATTGTCGAAAAGAAATCTTTGTCGCTCCCTACTGAAATAACAGATGTTATCCGCTGCAAAAACCCAAGGTGCATAACATCAATCGAGCAGGAACTGAAGCACGTATTTATCCTGACTGATCCTGAAAAACAGGTATACCGCTGCAAGTACTGTGAAGAAAAATATTCAAAAAAATAAAGCGGAGCACAAATGCCGCATAGCTGCCTGTTTTGGCGGCCGTGCGGCATTTGCCTTTATATATGGAATTTTTTGCTCTGCTTTAACACAACAATATGAGCAGTCCGTAAGCCGGGTTATGTCCGCACATCTGCGCGTGATGATCATCTATCTGATCCTGCTGTCGCCAGCAGGCTCCAGCGACCTACCTGAAAGCACGGCGGGCAACCGTAACGCTCCCTTATTTGGTCTTGCTTCGGATGGGGTTTACATGTGCCGCAGCTGTTGCCAGCTGCGCGGTAGTCTCTTACACTGCCCTTCCGCCCTTACCAGCCTTCCGCCTGACGCGGAAATCTGGCGGTATATTTCTGTTGCACTGTCCTTGGAGTCGCCTCCACCAGACGTTATCTGGCATCCTGCCCTGTGAAGCCCGGACTTTCCTCAACTGCGGCCTTTCGGCGCTTGCAGCTGCGACCATCTGTACTACTCATATTTTCTTTGCCTTATCAGCTGTTCTCAGGCATATTTTCATGCACTATCTGGTAAACATCTATCCTGAACTGATCTTCCATATTGATGCCGATAAATCGGCAGCCATATGTAGTCTGTCCATCCTCTTTTTCAGATATACGCACTATCTCAATGATCGTTTTGATACACTCCCCACTCGGCAGCTTTATCACAGTGTCGTAAAACGACCCCATTTTCAGGTCTTCTTCTGTCTTAAAAGCAATGCCGCCGCTTGAAATGTCAACCGTATTGACCCGTATCTGTTTCTTGACTATGCCAACGCCCTCTTTCAGCGCATCAAGCGCAATGCTGACTTCAAGCTCTACTCTTTTTGTTTTTCTCCTCTCTTCTCCCATTAGCAATTCCCCTTTATGTATATCCTCCACCAATAAGTAAATATAAAAATGCACAAATCCAAATACATTTCCTGTATTTTACAGCATATCTGCATTATAGCATACAGAAATCTTTAATACAATATTCTTTTCAAACCAAAACAGCCTGTCAGATGATCAGCATAGCGTCCCCGAAACTGAAAAACCTGTATTTTTCCTCTACTGCCTGCCTGTATGCGTCCAGGATATTTTCTCTTCCTGCCAGCGCTGAGACAAGCATAAGCAGCGTGGATTCCGGCAGATGGAAATTTGTGATCAAGCCGTCAACCGCCTTAAAATTATATCCGGGATAGATAAAAATCTGCGTCCAGCCGCTGCCTGCCTGTACAGTGCCGTTA
>CANRBP010000071.1 GCA_947628875.1 uncultured Lachnospira sp. | reverse complement strand
CTTCCGCTGATGCATGGGCGGCAAGCACGACAAGGGGGACATATTATTTTACGGGACTGCGCCTTCAGGACAAGATTGACAAGACTGTAAAAATGATAGTGCGCCGGGACGAAATATTAGCTGTTGAGGATATTCTGAATGATGGCGTAACCTATCGGAATGTGTGGATATCAGACAGCTCGGACGGCACTCTTAAAGTAAATATCCATGGCATTGACAGAACTTTTTCAGCAGCTGCATTGTCGGAGCCGGTTTCCAATGTATTGTCAGACATAATTGTGGCAGGAGGAAAAGTCCAGTCGGTGCATGTTAAAACGGATACGATATCCGGCAAGGTGCTGTCGGTAACGGATACATGCGTAGAATTGGAGGGCTATGGAAAAGTGGAGCTTGATGAATACTTTATGATTTATGATATCAGCAGCGGCTTTTCCATACGGAGCAGCCAGGATATCATAGTGGGGTATGACCTGCAGGATTTTATAGTTGCAGATGGAAAAATCTGCGGCGCTGTCATATTAAAAGACCTTAATGCTGACAATATCAGGGTTTTGGTGAAAACGACAGGGTTCGGGGGCATTTTTCATGATACGGTGGAGCTTGCCAGCGATGCACCGTTTTCTGTCAGTTATGGCGAACAGGTTGATCAGTACGAGGCAGGGGAGCATGTTGTTATAAGCCAGGACAGCCCTCTGTTTGAGCCGGGACGCGTTACAGTCCGTTCGGACGGAAGGATCAGCCTTTTGAGCGTGGAGCGCAGCCAGGGAAATCCGGCCTATGAGGGCAGCCTGGAATTTTCGCTGTTTCCGGAAGGGATTGTTGCTGTAAATGAAGTTGATATTGAAAAATATCTGAAAAAAGTCGTGCCAAGCGAAATGCCGGCCAGCTTTGGCATTGAGGCGCTGAAAGTTCAGGCAGTCTGCGCGCGCAGTTACGCCTACCGGCAGCTGACTAACAGCTATTACAGCAATTACGGCGCTCATGTTGATGACAGCACGCAGTACCAGGTATACAATAACATGGAGGAAAATGAGGCTGCCAATACGGCTATCCGGGAGACGAAAGGGAAGGTTCTTAAATATCAGGGTAATATAGTTCAGGCATATTATTACTCAACCTCGTGCGGCGTTGGCACAGATGTCAGCATATGGGGTACGGACGCATCTGCGTATCCGTATTTTGTCAGCCGTGATATCGGTAAAAATCAGCGCGGACTTGATCTGACCGATGAAGAAACATTTGAGCAGTTTATTACATCAAAGGACGAGGCGGACTATGACCATGAGTGCCCTATGTACAGATGGAAACTCTCAGTCAGCCGCGATGAACTGAGCAGCAGCTTTAATGCGAAGCTTGGCGCGCGCTACAGCCAGCAGCCGGACAGGATACTGACCAGGAAAGATGATGGAGGATTTGTGTCCGAGCCGATATCTTCGGTTGGTGATATTATGGACATTGTTGTGGACGAGAGGATTGCAGGCGGCGCTGTGACAAAGATAACCGTAACGGGCAGCGAGGCATCAGTGCAGATAGACAGTGAATCATGCATCCGTGCGCTGCTTGGCGTAAGCGGCGCACAGATGGAGACTAACACAGGAACATCAGGCGCTGATTCGCTGCCGAGCACTTTCTGTATATTTAAGAAAATATATGATAACGGCAGTGTCAGCGGCTTTGAGATAATTGGCGGCGGATACGGCCACGGCATTGGCATGAGCCAGAATGCGGCAGCAGCTATGGCCAGGGAAAATATGGACTATGTTCAGATACTGCAGTTTTTTTATCCTGGCACGGAAGTTGCAGATAACGGGTAAGCGTCTTTTATTCCGCTTATTCTGCCTTATCGTTTCTTGATGCTTTTTTTGGAAAAAGCAGGCTGCTAAGGAATCTGTCTGACAGCATCTTATTAAACTCAGCGCCCAGAAACAGGATCGTCATGCATGTATACATCCAGATCAGCGCAAATACAAGCGTGGTGAGGCTGCCGTACATGTATGAAAAATTAGGAGAATAATCTACATACAGCGAGTAAAAGTATGAAAACAGGCACCACCCGACAGCGGCAAGCGCAGCGCCGGGAAATTCCCTGGCGATAGTGCTTTTTCTGTTTGGTATGAAACGGTATATCGCAAGGAACAAAATAACAAGGATGCACGGGAATAAAATAGCATTATTGCTGATAATTGCATTTAAAACAAGCGAAATGCTTGGAAAAACATTCGCTGTAAAACGCACAAGCTGGTTGCCGAATACAAGCAGTGTCAGCGTGGCGATAAGCGCAGCAAGGAACGCCAGCGTGTAGACTGTTGACATAAGGCGCTGTATCAGCCAGTTGCGCGTTGCAGGCGCATCATAAATAGCATTCATGCCGTCAATAATAGCCAGGAACCCCTTTCCGGCAGCCCAGAGCGTGCCTATCATTGTAACTGAGGTCAGTGTCAGGCTTGAATTGCTGTAGACGTCCCTGATAAGCGTCTCAAGGATCGGTTTGAGCTGAACCGGAGCCATTTCCTGTATCATGGCGGCCATAGAGTCAGCTGTCAGCGGCAGGTATTGGATAAGGCTCATCAGGACAAGAAGGAACGGTACAAAGCTCAAAGTGATATAGAAACAGGACTCTGCGGCATAACCGGTAATGCGGTCTTTTCCAAGTTTATCGCCTATTGTATTGATAATGTTTAAAATATGAGGCATAAGGCCATCTCCCTTAAATAATTTTGCGCGCCGGCATCTTGCATGGCGGCAACTGCTTTTCATTATAGTATATAGTAAAAAACTGTAATTATCAAAGATAAAAATTTATTGAATATCCGCATTTTGTATTCCGGCTGCATCAAAATGACATGCCGCTGCGGCGGCATTGCCATTGTGTACAAAATCGCATCTGGAAAACCAGTTTTCCGAATGCGATTTCTGTACACAATCGCCACATCACGTTCCGTGATGTGCGATTTTGATACAGCTGGAATACAAAATGCGGATATTCAATTGAAATTTCCCGATGTGTTTAAAATTTTGTTTGCATAAATTGTATATTTTGGCTACAATGGAAACTGTATCTTATTATGAAGCTGTGTGCAGAAATGGAAGTGTTATGGGAATCAATGTAAAACTGCAGGCGTTTGAGGGACCTTTGGATCTGCTGCTGCATTTGATCGATAAAAATAAAGTTAATATTTATGATATTCCGATCGCCATGATTGCAAAGCAGTATATGGATTATGTGGCGCAGATGGACAAGGAGGATCTTGATGTGGTAAGCGAATTTTTGGTCATGGCGGCCACGCTTCTTGACATCAAGTCCAGAATGCTCCTTCCCAGAGAAAAGAAGGAAGATGGAGAGGAAGAAGATCCGAGGGCGGAACTGGTCGAGAAACTCCTGGAGTACAAAATGTTCAAATATATGTCATATGAGCTTCGGGACAGGCAGGTTGATGCCGGCCGGAGTTTTTACAGGAAATCCTCTGTGCCTCCGGAAGTTGAGGCATATAAGCCTCCGATTAATTTAGAGGAACTTGTTGGAGATATTACGCTTTCCAGGCTGAATGCCATTTTCCAGGAAATCCTGAAACGGCAGGAGGACAAGGTTGATTCAATCCGCAGCCAGTTTGGTAAGATAAAAAAAGAGGAAGTCAGCGTGGCGGAGAAGTTAAAGCAGGTTCAGGATTATCTCAGGGAACACAAAAAGTTTAATTTCCGCGAGATGCTGTCCTCAAACAGCTCCAAAACAGCTGTTATTGTGACATTTCTGGTCATGCTTGAGCTGATTAAGACGGGCGTGGTTGCAGCAGTTCAGGAGACGGCCTTTGGAGATATAGAGATAACGGTTGTCGGTGATCCTGATAAAGTAAGTGAGATCGCAGAGGCATAGGCAGCGCAAAGCTGTCTCCATGCGCGGAAATGGGGATTGAGATGGATATAGAGAAAATGGAGGCGGCGCTTGAGGCGGTGCTTTTTACGATGGGTGATTCAGTAGAGCTTGCGAAGCTTGCTGCGGCGATAGAGCAGGATGCGGATACTACCAGAAAGATCGTGCATAATATGATGGATAAGTATGAAAAGAGGGATCGCGGCATAAAAATCATAGAGCTGGAAAATGCCTTCCAATTATGCACCAAACCTGAGTATTATGAGCAGCTGATCAGGGTGGCCAGCCAGCCGAGAAAATATGCGCTGACTGACGTGCTTCTGGAAACCCTGTCCATTATAGCCTATAAGCAGCCGATCACAAAAATAGAAATCGAAAAAATACGCGGCGTGAACTGTGATCATGCTGTCAACAAACTGGTCGAGTATGGACTGGCGGCGGAGCTTGGCAGGCTGGATGCACCGGGAAGGCCGGTGCTGTTTGGCACGACAGAAGAATTTTTGCGCGTATTCGGCGTACAGTCGCTGGAAGAACTTCCGATCATAAGCGAGGATCTTCTGGAACAGTTTAAAAATGAGGCTGAGATGGAACTGCATACAGAGGCGGAAGCAGGCGGGGAATCAGATGAAATGCAGCTTACGCTCGATATCTGATATGCAGGCGGCAGCGTTTACAATAAATGAAAAGCATATATTTTATTTAAGAAAGGAAGAGTTCATTATGGAAAGAGAAAATGCATGGTATCGCTATGACGAGGAAGGCAAAAAAGAAATATTTTCATTTTCGGAAGATTACAGAAAATTTATTTCAGATTGCAAAACCGAGAGGGAATGCGTGAAACGATGCGTACAGATGGCAAGGGAAGCCGGATACAGGGATCTGAGCGAGATTATCCGCACAGGCGGAACGCTGAGCAGCGGCGACAAGGTGTATGCGGTCAACAAGGATAAGGCGCTGATTCTGTTCTGCCTGGGCAGGCAGCCGATTGAGAAAGGAATGAATATACTTGGAGCGCACCTGGATTCGCCGAGGCTCGATTTAAAGCAGAATCCGCTTTATGAGGATAACGGCCTTGTGCTTATGGATACGCATTATTACGGCGGAATCAAAAACTATCAGTGGGTAACTATACCGCTGGCGCTGCATGGAGTTGTCGCGCTCAAAGACGGCAGCGTTGCAGATGTTGTGATCGGGGAAGATCCATCTGATCCTGTTGTCGGCATTTCCGACCTGCTCATACATCTGGCCTCAGAGCAGATGGCAAAAAAGGCGTCTAAGGCTGTAGAGGGCGAAGACTTAAATATCCTGGTCGGCAGTATGCCGAAGGCGCGCGAAAATGCCGGGACAGATGAAGCCGGTGAAAAAAAAGAGGAAAACGAAAAAGATGCCGCAAAAAAGAATATCCTTGCTATTTTAAAAGATAAATATGGCATCGAGGAAGAAGATTTTCTGTCTGCTGAATTATCGGCGGTTCCGGCAGGCGAGGCGAGGGATTACGGCATCGACCGCAGCATGATAATCGGTTACGGCCATGATGACCGCGTATGCGCGTATCCGTCGCTTATCGCGCAGCTGCGCTCAGAGGCGCCGGAAAAAACCAGCGTGTGCATACTTGTGGACAAAGAAGAAATCGGCAGCGTGGGCGCAACAGGAATGCATTCAAAGTTCTTTGAAAATATGACTGCTGAGGTCATGGACAGGATGGGCGATTATTCCGGGTTAAAACTGCGCCGTGCGCTTGCCGCATCAAACATGCTCTCATCAGACGTGACGGCGGCCTATGATCCTAATTATGCAAGCGTAAATGAAAAGAAGAACAGCGCTTATTTTGGTAAAGGCATGGTATTTAACAAATATACGGGTTCTCGCGGAAAGAGCGGATCAAATGACGCATCGGCTGAATATTTGGCGGCGCTCAGAAAAATCATGGACGGCAGCAATGTTGCATTTCAGACATCTGAACTTGGCAAAGTCGATGCTGGCGGCGGCGGAACAATTGCATATATCCTTGCAAACTATGGAATGAACGTGATCGACAGCGGAGTTGCCGTACAGAATATGCATGCTCCTCATGAGGTTATCAGTAAGGTTGATCTGTATGAGACATTAAAAGGCTATGAGGCGTTCCTGCGCGAGGCGTAAGAGATAGGGTATAAACTATGAAGTGGAATAAATACACAATTGATACAACGACAGAAGCTGTGGATTTTATAAGCGCCAGCCTGTCAGAGCTTGGAATCGAGGGCATAGAGATAGAGGATAATGTCCAGCTTACGCAGGAGGAGGCAAAAACCATGTTTGTGGATTTTATCCCTGAACTGCCTCCTGATGACGGAAGAGCAAAAGTTAATTTTTATATGGATGCCGATCAGCCGCAGGACGGTATTCTGGATAAGGTGCGCCAGGAGCTTGAAACGCTGCGGTCATTTGTGGATATTGGCGCAGGGACAGTTGCCGAAAGCCAGACAGAGGATAAGGACTGGATAAACAACTGGAAACAGTACTGGCACACATTTAAGGTCGGCGGCCTTTATATCAAGCCGACCTGGGAGCCGGAAACTGAGGAAATGCAGGGGCATCAGGTGCTTTCAATCGATCCGGGCGCCGCATTTGGCACGGGTTCTCATGAGACTACGCGTATGGTTATAATGCAGCTGCAAAAATATTTGAGCGGCGGAGAAGAAGTCCTTGATATAGGCTGCGGAAGCGGAATTTTGTCAGTTGTCGCACTGAAATACGGAGCTGCCCATGCATTGGGCACAGATCTTGATCCGAATGCCATCGCGGCATCAATGGAAAACGCGCAGCAAAACAGCATTGACCCGGAAAAATTTGAAGTTATCAGGGGCAATATCATTGATGACGTTTCCATACAGGAAAGGTGCGGTTATGAGGCTTATGATATTGTATGCGCGAATATTCTGGCTGATGTAGTCATTCCGCTGTCCAAAATGGTTACGCGGCATATGAAACATGGAGGCTATTTTATCACCTCCGGGATAATTGATACGAAAGAGCAGGAAGTCCTGGAGGCATTCCGGAAAAATCCGGAGCTTGAAATAGCAGAGATCAACCATGATGGCGAATGGGTAAATATAACAGCACGGAGAAAATAAAACAGATGGTTCATTTATTTGCACAGCATGAAAATATTCATGACACATATATAGAAATCACAGGGCATGATGTCAACCATCTTAAAAACGTGCTCCGCTGCCGTGAAGGGGATAAGCTGCTGGTAAGCAGCGGTGACAATACAGATTATAACTGCCGCATTTCATCGCTGGGAGATACGCTTATCAGGGCGGAGATAGAATCAAGTGGCATCAGAGGCAAAGAATTGCAGGCAAAAGTCTATCTGTTTCAGGGATTGCCAAAAGGGGATAAAATGGAGCTGGTCGTTCAGAAGATGACGGAGCTTGGCGTATACAGCATTATCCCGGTTGCAATGCGCCGGTCTGTCGTAAAACTGACGGACAAAAAGGCGGAGGCTCGTACAGCTCGCTGGCAGGCTGTTGCGGAGGCGGCGGCAAAGCAGAGCAGGCGCAGCGTGATCCCGCAGGTGACGAAGGTGATGGATTTTCAGGAAGCATTGGCATATGCGAAAGAATGCTGCAAGGCAAGGCTGCTGCCATATGAATGCGCTGACGGCATGCAAAAAACAAGGCGTATAATAGAAAGCCTTGCTCCTGATGAGTCTGTTGCCATTTTCATAGGGCCTGAAGGCGGTTTTGAACTGGAAGAGCTTGCACAGGCGCAAGCGGCAGGGTTTGATGTGATCACGCTCGGCAGGCGCATACTCAGAACGGAGACGGCAGGCATGATGCTGATGTCTGTACTCATGTACCATTTTGAAGAATAAAGCAAGACGGTTTAAAACATAATGCAGGAGAACAGAATGGAAATATATCTGGACAATTCGGCGACAACCAAATGCGCGCAAGAAGTCGTGGATACGGTTGTCAGGGTAATGCAGGAGGATTTTGGGAATCCGTCCTCCAAACACAGCAAGGGAATGGCAGCGGAGCGGTACATAAAAGAGGCGGCTCAGATTATTGCCAGAACGCTTAAATGCCAGGAAAAGGAAATTATATTTACCTCGGGCGGCACTGAATCAAATAATATGGCAGTGATCGGTGCGGCGATGGCAAACAGGAGGAGCGGCAGCCGCCTTATCGTGTCAGGCGTGGAGCATTCGTCAGTCAGAGAGCCTTTCCGATACCTTGAAGAGCATGGATTTTCGGTGACATGGCTGCCGGCGGATGCTTATGGGGAAGTTTCAGTTGAGGCGCTCAGACAGGCGCTTACCCCGGATACAATCCTGGTATCCGTGATGCATGTCAACAATGAGATCGGAACAATCCAGCCGGTTGAGGAAATCGGCCGCATACTGAAAGCGTATAACGAAAATATCATATACCATGTCGATGCTGTACAGTCATATGGAAAAATGAGGATAACGCCGAAAAAGCTCGGCATTGATCTTCTTTCAGTCAGCGGCCATAAGATACATGGCCCGAAAGGAAGCGGATTTTTATATGTGCATGAAAAGACAAAGCTTGATCCGCTGATTTTGGGCGGAGGACAGCAGAGGGCGATGCGCTCCGGGACAGAAAATGTTCCGGGTATTGCCGGACTTGGCGTTGCGGCCGGGCTTATGTATGCGCCTGGATTTGAGGAGAGGGCTGCAGGCCTTTATTCGCTTCGTGAATATTTTACG
>CANRBP010000070.1 GCA_947628875.1 uncultured Lachnospira sp. | reverse complement strand
CAGCTTTGATATGTCAAAATCATTCCCGTATCCTTCCAGGAAGCCGCAGCCAAACGCATTTATCATTGTCTTTATCTCGGCGTTTGCAAGAACTTTGTCAATGGTTGCCTTTTCCACGTTCAGTATCTTGCCGCGAATAGGCAGAATAGCCTGCGTCCTGCGGTTTCTGGCTGTTTTGGCAGAGCCGCCTGCGGAATCGCCCTCCACGATAAACACCTCGCACTCTGACGGTTCTCTGCTTTCGCAGTTTGCCAGCTTGCCGTTTCCGTCAATTGAAAATTTGGGTTTTACCAGCAGGTTTGTCCGCGCTTTTTCCTCAGCTTTGCGGATTTTTGCGGATTTTTCCGCACAGGCTATCACAGCCTTCAGAGCTTCAAGATTTTTATCAAAATAGAGCTGCACTTCATCGTTTGTGACTGAGCTTACAACAGTTCCGGCATCAGGGTTGTCAAGCTTTGTCTTTGTCTGGCCTTCAAAACGCGGCGCAGGATGCTTTACCGCCACAATGGCCGTCATGCCGTTTCGCACATCAAGTCCTGTAAAATTCGCATCTTTTTCCTTCAAAATGCCAAGCTCGCGGGCATACTGGTTTATGATCATCGTAAACTTTGATTTAAAGCCTGTAATATGGGTGCCGCCCTCCTGCGTGTATATATTGTTGCAGAACCCCAGTATGTTTTCCTCAAATTCATTGGCATACTGAAAAGCGACCTCTACTTCTATGCCTTCTTCGCTTTTTTTATAATATACTATATCACTGACTGTATCTTTATTTTCATTCAAATCTCTTACATAGGCGCGTATGCCGTCCGGTTCGCTGAAAACAAGCTTTTCCTCGCTTCCCTGCCTCATATCCTCAAAATATATCTCCAATCCCGGATTTAAATAGGCCGTTTCGTGCAGCCTGCTCTTGATGGATTCAGCCTTAAAGCGCGTTTTTTCAAATATCTCGCCGTCCGGCAGAAATGTTACCGTCGTGCCGGTATCGCTTTTTTTACAGTTTCCGACCCGTTCCAATGCGCCGGCAGACTTGCCGCGCTCATAGCGCTGCCTGTATACGCCACCGTCAATATGGATCTCGACTTCCAGCCACACTGACAGCGCATTGACTACAGAGGCTCCAACGCCATGCAGGCCGCCGGATATTTTATAACCCCCGTCTCCAAACTTTCCGCCTGCATGAAGCATCGTAAATACAACTTCAACCGCCGGTATCTTCGCTTTAGGGTGCATCCCTATCGGAATGCCGCGCCCGTTGTCCCGTATCGTTGCCGTGCCGTCCTGATTAAGCGTTACATGTATTTCGCTGCAATAACCAGCCAGATGCTCGTCAACCGCATTGTCCGCAATCTCATAAATCAGATGATTCAATCCTTTTGTGCCAACGCTGCCGATATACATTCCCGGCCGTTTCCTGACAGCCTCCAGTCCCTCAAGAATGGATATGCTGCCAGCATCATATTTTTGTTCTGCCATTTTCATACTCCCTTTTGAAAACATATCGCTCTGCATGCGCATGAATGATATGCATCTTCGCTGCACTATTTTATATACTGGTTATAGATTTCCTCAAAATTTGCATCAAACTGCGTGCAGGAAGATAATTTTACCGTTTTCCATGCTGAATTGTTAAATTCCACGAACCGGCTGGCTTCATACGGTTCAAAATCAGCATTGAAAGCTGCCAGCTTATTTTTTTCTATAATATCAGCCTTGTTTGCATCAGTCTTGGATTTTTCATTGTCGCTGCTGCACTTGATGATGTAGAACCTGCCTCCTGCCTCGACAATTCCGCTGGTTTCTCCGGTTTTCAGCTCAAACGCCGCCTGTTCAAAGGCCTCGTCCATTTCGCCGCGCCTAAGCTCGCACTCGTACTGTTCGCCGTTATATTCCTTGGCGACTACGTAAAAAATTTCCCGGTTATCAAGCCGCTCCTGCGCGGCTTCAATATCTTCCCTGCTGTCGGCGCAAATATACTGGATCGTTATCACGCGCGCTTCGTCCGCACTTATCTCTGCCTGATTCTGCTCGGTCATATCCCTGTAAAGAGCGTTGGCAACGGCAAATTCAGTAAACATATGGCCTATTTTTTCCTCGGTTATGCCTTCCTGGCGCTGTGCATCCGGCAGGCTTTCCCAGTAAGCGGCAGCTGCGGAATCGACAGCCTCTTTTTCGCTGCGAGACAGCACAACGCCTTTTTCCTGAGCCATAATATTCATGCAGTACACGCGTATGAGTTTAGTCTTAACCTGTTCTTTTACATAATCGTCAAAACTGACTCCATCTATCGTCTGCTCCCAGATGCCGCTGCCAAAAAGCGCCTCATATTCGCTGCGCGCATCGGACAGCAGTATTTTCGCCTCCGTCATATCCGCAGCAGTGTTTTCTATCTTAAATAATTCATCTTTCTTAAACCCTGTTGATATATAAACAATGCTCCCGTTCGCATAACGGATATATACGCACGCAAACAGGCATACCAATACAATGGCCGCCAGCACTATCATCTGGCTCCTTCTTCTCTTTTTCACAGCCTCAAATTTCCTCCTTGCCCAAGCGGGCAGCCGACAAAAAACTCCTTTATGTTAAACAACGGGCTTTCGCCCGTTGCCCTCCATATACTGCTTGTTCTTCCCCTCTATACTTCCTCAAGTTCATATTCGCGCGTGCCGCAGCCGATTGCCGCAGCAGCTTCAATAGTGTGTACGCCGTTCCTGGATTCTATCCTCTCCAGCAGATGATCCCTGCCCGGATCTTTGGAAGCGTACACCAAATCAAGGCATGCCTGGTCAATAGCCACAGGATCCAGAGAAGCCAGGATACCTATATCTGCCATGCACGGATCCTCCGCAACAGCACAGCAGTCACAGTCTACTGACATGTTTTTCATAACATTAATATATACAATATTTCCCTTAAAATATTCTATTACAGAAGATGCCGCATCGGCCATCGACTCCAAAAATGCATCGTGCGGCGCAGTCCACATTTCTTTTGCATTTCCTGCTCCATGAATGTAAGCCTTGCCGTAAGATGATGCAATGCCGATTGAGAGCTGCTTTAAAGCGCCGCCGTAACCGCCCATCGGATGTCCCTTGAAATGAGACAAAACAAGCATTGAATCATACTTTGCAAGATCTTTTCCCACATAATTTTTATGGATTACATTTCCATTGGAAATAGCCAGCTCCATATCCGGCCCGTCTGCGTCCAGAAGGTCTACATCAAAGTATTTGTTCCAGCCATGTTTTTCAATCAGCCTTTTATGTTTCTCTGTCGTGTTCCTCGCTCCGTCATAGGCCGTATTGCATTCCACAACTGTGCCGCCGACATGTTCGACCATCGGCTTTACAAATTCCGGCCTCAAAAAGTTCTGGTTCCCGTCCTCGCCTGAATGCAGCTTAACCGCAATCCTGCCGTCAAGCTTCTTTCCTGTCATCTCATATAAGGATACCATTTTCTCCGGCGTGATCGTTTTTGTAAAATAAACTTTTGCTTTCATTTTAATTTACCTCATTCCTGAAATCTGCCTATAAGTTATTATCCATATTATGCCTGCATAAATGCATTTTATCAGAATCCCTGGCGTTTTACAACCCTAATGGTTTTCCCCGCGTATTCCTCTTATGCCTCTAAAGCATCTTTACCTCCGCAAACGCCTTGCTGCATCTTTTTAATTCTGGCGCAAAATCTGCTGTCCTTCGACTAAAGGCCAGCTGGCCAGCTTTTCTCCGTCAAGTTCCTCTTTATTCATATCAACAGCTGTAATCTGGCTGTTTTCATAGGTTGTATAATAATAAATGCCCTTATCTGCATTGCAGCAGGAACTGTATATAGTATATTCATATTTTCCGCCTCCCATATGCACGCAGCCTTTCTGCTGCGCAACAGAACCAAGTATATGGAAAAACTGGCTGATGCTCTCCGACTCAGACGTCCCGGAAACTGAATTTACCCTTGTAAATGCAGCTTTCACAAACCTGGACGCTGACGACAGGTCGCCCGGAAGCCCCATTCCGCCCATTCCGCGGCTGTACGCATGCAGGTCAAGTTTTTCAGAGAAACTGTTTACAGGCGGTTCAGTCGTCAGGTGCATGTAATTGTTTAAGTTAAAAAGCTGCATGTCGAATGTCGGATTATTTGTAAGAACGCCTGCCGGATTCTCATATATTTTCAATCCTTCCCGAACCGGTTCTACCGTAACCGCGCACGAACTGTCAGCGATCATCCAGTGGAGCGGCGAGGCAGGCAGCTTTTCGCTGAATGAAATATCGGCAATGTTTATGCGCGACAGCAGCACGCGCGCCTCCTCAACTGAAGCGCACTGGCTCAATATCCATGGGATAAACTCAAATGACATAACATTGTCAGCGTCCTCCGCAACAGGCCTGTAATATGCATTATCCGGAAAATTCAAGCCGGCCATGCAAAGGCCTTTTTCATTGACCGCATCATAATAAAGAGGATAGCCGTCTGACACAAACGCCATGCCTATCATTGCATAATGGTCATCAATAACTCCCATTTTTTTGAAATTAAACGGATATTTCCTCGGCGTAACCGTAACTGTTTCCTGATATGAATATTCCAGGTCTAAATTTCTTCCAAAATAAAAATCTTCTGTTTTATATGTTATTGCTGTACACATGACTGATGCCTCCTCATAATTTTATAATTTTCCGCTTTATTTATGGTAGGGTTCTCCCTTCATAATGCGGTATGCCCGGTATAGCTGTTCAAGCAGGATCACGCGCATGAGCTGATGCGGAAAAGTCATTTTTGAGAAACTGAGCCGGTAATCAGCGCGCTCAAGCACGCGCCTGTCAAGTCCCAGCGAGCCTCCTATAACAAATGTAATGCTGCTTTGCCCGTTTATGCCAAGCTGTTCCATTTTTTGCGATAACCCCGGCGAATCCAGCATTATTCCCTCAATATCCAGTGCGATAACGTAATCGTTTTCACGTATGGCATCCAGTATCCTCTTTCGCCTTTATAGCCAGATTTTCCGTTTCGCTGGCATGATCAGGCGTTTTTTCATCCTGAAGTTCCAGTATTTCCAGTTTGCAGTAGCGCGATAACCTCTTTGCATATTCTCCGGCCGCCTGAGCGAAAAATTTTTCTTTCAGCCGGCCAACGCCGATAACCGTTATCCTCATGAATGTAAACCGTCCCCTACCCTTCTACTACGAAAAAGCGGCCATCTGGCAGTTTGAACACTTCAAGTTCCTCAGACAGTTCTCCATCATCAAGGCCATCGACATCAATTCCTTCTTCTTCAAAATATGCCCGTACTTCCGATATATCATCAAATATCTGCGCAAAGCAGTCTTCAAGAAATTCTTCCGCTTCCTGAACCGTACTTACAGCCTGCTCACCCAGCAGTTTCTCCTGCTCTTTCAAAAATATTTTAGCGCATTCTGTTAAATCCTGTTTTGTCATTTTTCTCGTTCCTTCCTGCTTTTCCCGGCTGCGGCGCATTATCAGGCAATCCCGGTTTTAAGCACATCTCTTTTTAACACTTCTTCTACATTCCTTGCAATATGGCTGCCGTGCGCTTTCACATCAGGAACAGATTTTTCCATTACATAAGCGTGCCCGACCGCATCAAGCATCTCAATGTCATTGTAATTATCCCCAAATGCCATGCAATCCTCAGGGCCAATCCCAAGTTTCTGCTGTATCTTGCGCATCGCGTTCCCCTTGCTGACATTTTTGTCCATAAAATCCATATAAAGCTGTCCAGAAACAGTTACCGCTGCCTGACTGCTCCACGCGCCTGCAAAATGCTCCTGCGAATTGACGATGCCTGAAAGGTCGCAGACAGCAACCTTTAATATATCCTCCGGTATGCTTGCAAAATCTTCCACCAATGTAGTATGGTAATTTACAACCTGAGTCATACGGTGATAGTACTGTTTTGTTTTGGGTTTGATGTATGATGTCTCCTCGCCTGAAACCAGCACTTCGCAGTTTGGCACTGACATTATGTCGTCAATAATCTCCAGCGCCAGTTTCCTGTCTAATGGCGTTTTTACAAGCGTCTCATTTTTATATTTGACAAGCGCTCCGTTTTCGCCTATATACATCAGATCATCAGCCACAGGCGCAAACAGCCGTTTCAGGCTGACTACCTGACGTCCGCTTGCAGGCGCGAACAGTATACCCATGTCCAGTACCTGCCGTATTGTGCCGAGAAGCGACGCATCAACTGCCTGCGCTCCATTTAACAGGATCGTACCGTCCATGTCGCTTGCTATGAGACGAATCGTTTTCTGTTCCATTACTGAGTTTATTTTCCTCCTAGTTATTGTACTGCATAATCCTGCTGTTTACAGCCAGCCATGCTTTTTCAGCGCCTTGTACAGGCTGGCGGCAGGCAGGCCTACCACATTGCTGTAATCACCGGATATGCCTTCCACATATGCCGCAAACGCTCCCTGTATTCCATAGGCGCCTGCCTTGTCCATCGGTTCGCCGGTGCGTATATAGCGCCATATTTCCTCATCTTCCATTGCCGATACTGTTACGCTTGTCCGTTCAGAAAATGAAACTTCTTCGTTACCATGCAGCAGCGTAACTCCTGTATACACATAATGCTGCCTGCCGGAGAGCATTCTAAGCATCCGGAAGGCATCCTCCTCATCTTTCGGTTTTCCAAGCACCTGCCCGTTTGCGTATACGACCGTATCCGCACCGATTATAACTGAACGCTCCTTTTTTTCTCCGTCAATCATGCCGGAAACTGCCCGCGCCTTGCACGCTGACAGTTCCTTTACCATTTCGCCGGGGTCGCTGTTTATTGCCCGTTCCTCGGCATTGCTTGTAATGACTTCAAAACTTAGCCCGATCTGCTGCAGCAGTTCGCGCCGTCTCGGAGAACCGGACGCAAGAATAAGCTGCGGCATAATTAAACCTCCAGGCTGCGGTTCATCGCAGATTCCAATGCATCAATGGACGCGCGTATGATATCATGATCTACGCCGATGCCAAAGTAATTTTTGCCGTCACTGCCCTCAATTCCGACATATGCTATAGCGCTGGACTCAGAACCGTTATTATTGAGCGTATGCTCCTCATAGCAGCATATATTGCATGGTTTTTCAAAATATTTTTCCAGCGCATTGCTTACAGCGTCAAGACGTCCGTTTCCGCCTGCTTCCACATTGACGCTCTGCCCGTCCTTTTCAAGCGTAACAACTGTCTGTATGCCGTTGATCTGCTTAAAATGGACTTCCGTTATCTTAAAGACAGGCGTATATTTTTTATACCGTTTTTCAAAAATCTCGAGCACTTCATCTGGCGAAAGTTCCTTATGCATGTTATCCGATACGTCCTTGACCGCATAGCCGATGTCCTCACGCATTTTTTTCGGGACTACCATGCCAAAATTATGCTCAAGCACATAGGCTACGCCGCCCTTCCCTGACTGGCTGTTTATGCGGATAACGTCCGAATCATATGTGCGCCCTACATCTTCCGGATTTATCGGCAGATACGGAACTGTCCAATGGTCAGGATCCGTCTCCACGCGATAATGCATGCCCTTTGATATCGCATCCTGATGCGAACCCGAAAATGCCGCAAATACCAGCTTTCCGCAGTACGGATGCCTGTCATCGATTTTCATCTGCGTAAGCCTCTCAAATGCCTCAGCAAGCTCAGGCATATTTGACAAATCAAGCTGAGGGTCAACGCCCTGCGCGTACATGTTCATAGCCAGCGTAATTATGTCAACATTGCCGGTGCGCTCTCCGTTTCCAAACAGCGTGCCCTCAATCCTGTCCGCGCCTGCAAGTATGCCAAGCTCTGCATCAGACACGCCTGTGCCGCGGTCATTATGCGGATGGAGGGATATCACGACATTTTCGCGGTTATGCAGATGCTTGTGCATATATTCAACCTGGCTTGCAAAAACATGCGGCAGCGACATTTCCACTGTTGCAGGAAGGTTGATTATGCACTTGTTATCCGGAGTCGGCTGCCAGATGTCGATTACGTCATTGCAGACTTCAAGCGCATATTCCGGCTCTGTTCCCGTAAAGCTCTCAGGACTGTACTCAAAGGAAAAATTGCCTCCGTCTTTCCTGGCAAGTTCTTTTAAGAGTTTTGCGCCATCTGTGGCTATCTGCTTTATCTCCTCTTTTGATTTCCTGAAAACCTGTTCCCGCTGCGCAAGCGAGGTTGAATTGTAAACATGTACAACCGCCTTCGGCGCTCCCTTGACTGCCTCAAATGTTTTTTTGATAATGTGCTCCCTGGCCTGCGTCAAAACCTGTATTGTTACGTCATCAGGAATCATGTTTTTCTCGATCAGCGCCCTTAAAAATTCATACTCAGTCTCGGAAGCCGCCGGAAATCCTACTTCTATCTCCTTAAATCCGACCTTGACAAGGAGCTTAAAAAATTCGATTTTTTCTTCCAGTCCCATTGGCTCCACCAGCGCCTGGTTTCCATCTCTAAGATCCACAGAACACCAAATTGGCGCTTTCTGTATATACTCCTTTTTCGCCCAGTCCATGCACTCCTCCGGCGGCATGAAATAGCCTCTCTGATACTGTTTGTAATCAAACATCTTCAATTCCTCCGTTTCTAAAAATATTCCAAAACTGCCTGTCTGGGGATATGGCCATCTGAATCAGATAACACAGCAAAAAAGGCCTTTCGCCCATGACAAACGCAATCTGCCAAGAGACGAAAGACCTTATGTCTCACGCGGTACCACTCTTTTTCACGATAACTCGTGCCCTCATTGAATACGGACAA
>CANRBP010000069.1 GCA_947628875.1 uncultured Lachnospira sp. | reverse complement strand
CAGGATATGTTAAGGAAATATATCATCATGATTATGTTGCCAAGCGCATGGAGATCGGAGCAGTTATCGCTGCCGCGCCGAGGAGCGCAGTGAAGCGTGAGAGTTCCGAGCCGGGCGACCGTATCATACTGCTTGGCGGCCGGACAGGCCGTGATGGCTGCGGCGGCGCAACAGGATCATCAAAAGTCCATACGGAGAAATCAATAGAGACTTGCGGCGCGGAGGTGCAAAAGGGAAATGCGCCGACTGAGCGCAAGATGCAGAGGCTGTTCAGGCGTCCTGAGGTTACAAAGCTGATCAAAAAATGCAACGATTTTGGCGCTGGCGGAGTTTCCGTAGCTATTGGAGAACTGGCTCCGGGACTCAGGGTATCCCTGGATAAGGTCCCGAAAAAATATGAAGGACTTGATGGTACGGAACTTGCAATTTCTGAATCGCAGGAGAGAATGGCGGTAGTAGTCGATCCAAAAGATGCGGAGGCCTTTCTTGCATATGCGGCAGAAGAAAACCTTGAGGCGGTCGAAGTCGCAGAGGTGACTGCAGAGCCGAGGCTTGTGCTTGTATGGCGCGGAAAAGAAATCGTGAATATTTCCAGGGCGTTTTTGGATACGAACGGCGCGCATCAGGAGGCGTCCGTATTGGTTGATATCCCGGACAGGGAAAAGAATTACCTGCGGCCTGCAAAGGTGGTTGATGTTCGTGGCAAATGGCTGAAAACGCTGTCTGGACTTAATGAGTGCTCACAGAAGGGACTGGTTGAGCGCTTTGATGCTTCCATTGGCGCCGGTTCAGTGCTTATGCCTTACGGCGGCAAATACCAGCTCACGGAGACGCAGGCTATGGTTGCAAAATTGCCGGTGCTTTCAGGACAGTGCGACACTGTGACAATGATGGCTTATGGTTTTGATCCGTACCTTTCCAAGTGGAGTCCGTATCATGGCGCTGTTTATGCAGTCCTGGATTCTGTGGCTAAGATAGTTGCAGCAGGCGGCGACTGGAGTACGATCCGGTTCACGTTCCAGGAATATTTCAGGAGAATGACAGAGGATCCTTCGCGCTGGAGCCAGCCGTTTGCAGCATTGCTTGGCGCATACGAGGCGCAGCTTGGATTTGGCCTTCCGTCAATAGGCGGCAAGGACAGCATGTCAGGAACATTTGAGGAAATAGATGTGCCGCCGACACTCTGCTCATTTGCTGTAAATGTTGCAAAGCAGCAGGATATAATCACTCCGGAGCTGAAAGCGGCAGGCAATGCGCTTGTTCGTTTTGATATCGAGCGCGATCCGTATGATATTCCGAAGTTTGAGCAGGTAAAAGAGCTGTACAGCGCGATTCATGAAATGACAGGCAACGGCACGATCGTTTCCGCTTATGTCTGTGACGGCAACGGTATGATTCCGGCGCTGTGCAAGATGGCTTTTGGTAACAAGCTTGGATTTGCGCTGTCCAGTGACATCAAAGAGGAAGAACTTTTTGCCCCGGCATACGGATGCATTGTGGCTGAAGTTCCAGCAGGCCGGCTTGCCGGAATAAGGACGGCGTATACGAAAATCGGCGAGGTAAAGGACGGTGCAGTCTTTAATTATAAAGAAGTTGCTGTTACTGTTGAAGAAGCTTTAAGCGTATGGAATGACCGTCTGGAAAAAGTATTCCCGACTAAGGCGGTCAAGGAAGGCGAGGCGCTTGAAACTAAGCTGTACAGCGCAAAAGATATATATGTATGCAAAAACCGCGTGGCAAAGCCGACAGTCTTTATCCCGGTATTTCCGGGGACAAACTGCGAGTATGACAGCGCCAAAGCTTTTGAGCGCGCTGGCGCAGATGTGGACGTTAAGGTGTTCAGGAATCTTGATGCCGCAGGAATACGCGACTCTGTAGCGGAGTTTGAGAAGGCTATCAGCCAGGCGCAGATAATTATGTTCCCTGGCGGATTTTCAGCCGGTGACGAACCGGACGGTTCTGCGAAGTTTTTTGCAACGGCATTCAGGAATGAAAAGATAAAAGAAGCAGTTGAAAAGCTTCTGAATGAGCGTGACGGCCTTGCGCTTGGCATATGCAACGGTTTCCAGGCGCTTATAAAGCTGGGCCTTGTGCCGAACGGGACTGTTACCGGACAGGATGCAGACTCTCCGACACTGACTTTTAATACGATTAACAGGCATATCTCAAAAATGGTATATACGAAGGTCGTTTCAAATAAGAGTCCGTGGCTGGCAGGAGCTGAACTTGGCGGCGTATACTGTAATCCTGCATCTCACGGCGAGGGACGTTTTGTTGCCTCTAAGGAGTGGCTTGACAGGCTGTTTGAGAATGGGCAGGCAGCTACACAGTACTGCGACATTTATGGAAATATAACAATGGATGAAACATGGAATATTAATGGCTCCTATGCTGCGATTGAGGGCATTACGAGTCCGGACGGCAGATGTTTCGGTAAAATGGCACACTCGGAACGCCGCGGCAGTTCAGTTGCAGTCAACATCTATGGCGAGCAGGATATGAAGATTTTTGAATCCGGCGTGGCTTATTTCCGGTAAAATGGCGCAAATTCCAAAAGCTTCAATATGGTTTATACGGGAGGAAATATATGGCAAAAAAGACAGATGACAGGCTCTGGCATGACAGGAAAAGATGGCTCTTTTTCGGATTGCCGTTCACATTCACGCGCTATGCGGTATCAAAGGAACGGCTGTTTATCAGTAAAGGTTTTTTAAATGTGACAGACGATGAAGTGCGCCTGTACAGGATAGTTGATATTTCGCTCAGGCGCTCGCTTGCGCAGCGGATATTCGGCTTAGGTACGATTGCCGTATGTTCCGGAGATAAAACGATGCAGGATTTTGAGCTGCAGAACATCAAGCATCCGATGGCTACGAAGGAACTTATATCTGACCTTGTAGAGAGGCAGCGTGAGATCAAGCGTGTAGTAAGCCGTGAAAATATGACGGAACATGTCCATGAAGACATGGAAGATTTTTCAGAAACAGATGTCCCTTTTGACAGGGATTGATGCCGTATGCGGCCAGATAATATGCAAACAGGACTGTTGCAATAAGGATTAAGATTTCTTTATTGTAACAGTCCCTTTGCATGTTTTCATTTTATTTTATGCGGCGGCATTTCTGCTGCTGTCTCCAAAGAACTCCTCATACCATACCAGATACATATAAACCGTCCAGATTTTTCTTGAGTGGTCAGCCTTTCCGGCCTTATGCTCGTCCAGATAGCGCAGCAGCTCATGAGTGTTAAAATACCGCTCTGCAGCAGCGCTGGTAAAAGCTTTTTTAATAATGTTATAATATTTTTCATCACGAAGCCATATGCGGATCGGAACAGGGAAGCCGAGCTTTTTCTTTTCAGCCACCATGTCCGGCAGATAGCGGTGTGCAGCCTTGCGGAGGGCAAATTTAGTGTTCTGGCGGTTGACCTTGAATTTTACGGGTATATGGCGCGCCACATCAAAAACCTTCCTGTCAAGGAACGGCACGCGTACCTCCAGTGAATGCGCCATGCTCATCTTGTCGGCTTTTAGCAGGATATCGCCGATAAGCCAGAAATTCATATCAATATACTGCATTTTCGTCACATCATCTAAATGCTGTACCTGGTCATAAAACGGCTTTGTCAGCTCCATATGGTTAAATCTGCCAGTTGGGCGTTTAAGCACTCTGCTGCGCTCCTTTTCATTAAACATAAAAGCGTTTCCGATAAAACGCTCCTCAACAGGCTTGCTGGCGCGGATAAGGAAATTCTTGCCCTTGAACTTAAAAGGCAGCGCAGACGCGCATTTTGCCAGCAGCCGGCGCAGCGGAAGCGGCAGGCGCTGGAAGGCGGCAAGGTCAAGCGGTTCATGGTAAATATTGTAGCCGCCGAAAAATTCGTCAGCGCCTTCGCCGGAAAGAGCAACTTTTACATGCTTTGCGGCAGTCTGGCTGACAAAATACAGCGCGATGGCGGACGGGTCTGCCAGCGGTTCGTCCATCTGATACTGGATATCAGGGATCGCTGCCCAGTATTCTTCGCTTGAAACGAGCTTGCTGTAATTATCTATGCGGATTTTGTCTGATAAGGACTTTGCATAGCTGATCTCATTATATTTTTCATAATCAAATCCGACAGTAAAAGTCTTGTCGCCGTTAAAAATCGCGGCGATATAACTGGAATCAACTCCGCTGGAAAGGAAAGAGCCTACCTCGACATCGCTTATCTTGTGGTGAGTTACAGAATCATGCATTGCCTCGTCAATCTCGTTTACCCATTCGTCAAGGGATTTGCTGCTGTCGGCGTCAAATACAGGACTCCAGTAACGCTTTACTTCCAGCTTGCCTGCATGGAAAGTCAGGCAGTGCGCAGGCATAAGCTTGAAGATGCCCTTAAAAAAAGTTTCCTCCAGCACCGAGTACTGAAAAGTCAGGTAATTTTCCAGCGCTTCTTCATTGACAGCCTTCTGATACTTTGGGTAAGCCAGAATGCTCTTTATTTCTGACGCATATACAAGCTCTCCGTCAACAACGGCATAATAAAACGGCTTAATGCCGAAAAAATCCCTGGCACAAAAAAGCGTTTCCTTGCTGCTGTCCCAGATAGAGAAAGCAAACATGCCGCGCAGCCTGTCCAGCATTCCCTCGCCGTATTCCTCATAAGCATGGATAAGCACTTCCGTGTCAGAGTTATTGGCAAAGACATGGCCTTTTTCAGCCAGCTCCTTTCTGAGTTCCTGGTGATTGTAAATCTCGCCGTTGAATGTAATGACCAACTTCTTATCCTCGTTGAACATCGGCTGGCTGCCATTGTCAAGGTCGATGATGCTTAAACGGCGGAAACCCATATGAACGCCGGCATCTTCATATTGTCCGGCGCTGTCCGGCCCGCGGTGAATGATTTTATTCATCATAGCCGTCAAAACTTCAGTGCTGTTTTCAAGGGAGCCGGTAAATCCTGTAAATCCACACATAATAATCTCCAATCTGCCGCAGCGGCATTTATCATTTAAAAAATTAACTGTTTATTCCATATTATTGAATTATAGCAGACAGTAAAAAAGATGACAATTATATTTTGCCCAAAAGAGCACATGCGGATATATGAGTTTAAGCATTTTATATTTTATCGGCTCCAAAAAGGCATGCTGCTGCGGCAGCATTGCCATTGCGCACAGAAATTGCACTCGGAAAACTTGTTTTCCAGATGCAATTTTGTGCGCAATCACAACGCCACAGAATGTGGAGTAAGTTTTTGGAGCCGATAAAATATAAAACGCTTAAACTTATCTGCATATACGGATACGGTTTACAAATAGTAAAAAGTGCGATATAATTCATAACAAAAATGAGAAAGTGAGGATTATGCTGCATGGAGAAGATTCAAATGAAGACGCCGCTTGTAGAGATGGACGGGGATGAGATGACAAGGGTGATCTGGCAGTTGATAAAAGATGAACTGCTGCTTCCTTATGTTGATTTAAAGACAGAGTATTATGATCTGGGACTGGTACACAGGAATGAGACTGATGACCAGGTTACAGCAGATTCTGCGGAAGCTGCAAAAAAGTATGGCGTTGCGGTAAAATGCGCAACTATCACGCCGAATGCGGCGCGCATGAAGGAATATGACCTTAAAGAGATGTACAAGAGTCCGAACGGAACGATCCGCGCAATGCTGGACGGAACGGTATTCCGTGCGCCGATTATCGTCAAGGGCATTGAGCCTTATGTAAAGACATGGAAAAAGCCTATCACTATTGCAAGGCATGCGTATGGCGATGTTTATAAAGCCTCTGAGTTAAAGGTTCCGGGGCCAGGCAGGGCTGAGCTTGTATTTACCGATGCCAGCGGCAGCGAGACGAGAGAGCTTATACATGAATTTAAGGGCGCAGGCGTGCTGCAGGGAATGCACAATCTTGAGGCATCTATTACAAGCTTTGCGAGAAGCTGCTTTAATTTTGCGCTTGATACAAAGCAGGATCTGTGGTTTGCGACAAAAGACACTATTTCAAAAAAATATGACCATACTTTTAAAGATATTTTCCAGGATATCTATGACAAAGAGTATGCTGGCAAATTTGAAGAAGCGGGCATAACATATTTCTATACGCTGATTGACGATGCGGTTGCGCGCGTGGTGCGTTCCGAGGGCGGCTATATCTGGGCTTGCAAAAACTATGACGGAGATGTAATGAGCGATATGGTAGCTACGGCTTTCGGCTCGCTCTCCATGATGACGTCAGTGCTGGTATCGCCGGACGGCTGTTACGAATATGAGGCTGCGCATGGAACAGTCCAGCGCCATTATTATAAGCACCTTAAAGGCGAGGAGACATCAACCAACCCGATTGCGACAATTTTTGCATGGACAGGCGCTCTGCGCAAGCGCGGCGAGCTTGATGGCATAGAAGGGCTTTGCAGCTTTGCTGACAAGCTTGAGCGCGCCTGCATCAAGACCATTGAAGATGGCCGCATGACGAAGGATCTCGCATTGATTACAACGCTGGAAAATCCACAGACACTCAATACGCAGGACTTTATCAAGGCTGTGCGTTCTACTCTGGACAGCCTGCTGTAGGCGGTACGCAGTATACAGTACGCCGGGCGGCTGCTGCTGCAGGGATGCGGCAGCGCCTGCCCGGATATTATTTAAAGATAGAGAAACGATGTTAAAGCATCGTCTGTTAGAGGCGGAGGCAGATTCATGAAGTTTAAGTTTGAAGTTGGCGATTTGTTTAAATTGCCAAATATTCTTTGCTATTTTAGGATTCTTATGGTACCATTATTCCTGTATATTTACTTTACGGCCAGTGAGCCGGGCGATTATTACCTGGCTACAGGAGTAGTCATGGTGTCCGGGCTTACGGATTTTCTGGACGGGCAGATAGCCAGAAGATGCAATATGATAACGGATCTGGGGAAAATCATAGACCCGGTTGCTGATAAGCTGATGCAGCTTGCCATGCTTGTCGCGCTGACCATAAGGATAAAATATATGTATCTGCTTGTAATTTATCTGCTCATAAAGGAATCCGCCACAGCCGCGACCGGTTTTTTTGTGCTGCGCTGCAAGCAGCGCAGGCTTAATGGCGCAAAATGGTACGGAAAAGTCTGCACGACGCTGCTATATATAAGCATGCTGGTGCTTGTGGCATTTCCGGATCTGGATATAAATATCCAGAATATTCTGCTTATTGTATGCGCAGCCGGACTGACGCTTGCGTTTGTTATGTATATGAGGCTTTACATGATAATGGTGGCAGACGCAAATGCAGGCAGGAACGATAAAATTTTGTATTAGGATATTGGGGAAAAACAGAGGGGAATATAGATGGGTTATACTTTTCACGGAATGAATCTTGGACAGCTTGCAGTTTGGTTTTTTATATACAGTTTTTTCGGCTGGATGATGGAATGCATCGTGATCCGCATTCAGCTTGGTTATTGGGAAAACAGAGGCTTTGCAAAAATGCCGTTCTGTGTTATATACGGCTTTGGCGTTTTTATTGCCTATCATATTTTTGCGCCGATTGAGCACAACTATGTGGCGCTTTATATTTCCGGGTGTATCTGCGCGACTGCTTTTGAATTTTTGACTGCACAGGTTATGCTGAAGCTGTTCGGAGAAGTCTGGTGGAACTATGAACATCTTCCGTTCAATTACAAGGGCATTCTCTGCCTGGAAAGCACGCTTGGCTGGGGCGTGCTTGCGCTGCTGATATTTGGGATTTTCAACAGCCTGGTCGAGGGCGTTGTGTTTATGATGGAGCCTGGCATGGCTATGGTTGTAGGAAGCGTGCTTGTGATTGCATACATAGTAGATTTTTCTGTTAATTTTGCAAAAAATATTTCCGCAAAAAATAACTTTTCATTGATGCAGGTTGTGAGAAGGATTAAAAAAAGATGAGGACGCAGCCATATGTTGAAAAGAATATGGAATGATTTATGGCAGATGAATAGCAGCCGTAAAAATATATTTATATTTGAACTGACATATAAACTTGCAGCAACGGCAGCTGCATATCCGCTGATCGTCCTGCTTATCAATCTTGCTCTGAGCGCGTCAGGCGTCCGATACCTTACTAACGATTATATCATTCAGGCTGTTGCCAACCCGTTCACCATGCTGCTGCTGTTTTTATTCGTAACTGCCTTTGCGGCATACGGTATCTATGAGATGTCTTTTCTTGCCGTATACATGGAACACAGGCGGCAGGGGAGGGAAACTGCTGTTCTTGAAATTGCCGGCATTGCTCTTCATAAGATAAAATCCGCCATGCATTGGATAAATATTCCAATGGCATATTTCAGCCTGATATCCATTTTGACAGTCAATGCTGCGGTTGTTGGCAATATTATCTGGAGCGACAATCTCATCAGTTTTATGCGGAGGCATATACTGTATGGGCGGTGGAGCACGAAATTTATCGCTGTATCTGCATGGACGCTTATTCTGCTGGCGGTTCTGGCAGGGATATACTCATTTTGCATAATGGCAGCAGAAGGGAAAAATTTTATTAAGGCATACCGTGAGAGCGTCAGGCTGGTGAAAAAGCATCCTGTAGGAACGCTTGCCGCGATCATCAGATACAATATCGCCATAATTGTAATTATTGCGGCATTATATGCTGTCCTGTCCATTTTGGTGATTGCCGGCGTTAAAATTCTTGATATGGCATATCTGGGCAGCGCGCTGTACCTGTCGATCCTCAAAAATATCCGTGTTTTGATTAAGTTTATGCTGGCCTATATCGCAGTGCCAACGTCATATGTTGTCATTACCAGGAGGTATTACAAGTACCGCACA
>CANRBP010000068.1 GCA_947628875.1 uncultured Lachnospira sp. | reverse complement strand
TAACGGAAGACGGTGAGATAATGGCCGTGAAGCACAGGCAGTACCCGATTGCCGGGCTGCAGTTCCATCCGGAATCTATCTATACTGAGCATGGCAAACGCCTTATAGAAAACTTTATCAGCGGATGCATATGACCATAAAAAATCGCATGGAGGATGGTTATGATATTAGATGATATTGTTGAAGCAAAAAAAATCAGGCTTAAAGAGCATAAAAGCCGTATCAGCGAGGAGGAGATGGTGCGCCGCGCGCTTTCAGCAGGCAGGACGCCGGTTAGTTTTTACGGCGCGCTGAAAAAAGAGGGACTGTCAATTATCGGCGAATTTAAGAAATCTTCGCCGAGCCATGGGGCGATGAATATGAAAATAGGCCTTGATGAGCGGATTGAACAGTATAATTCTGCGGCGGACGCAATTTCGTGCCTGACGGAAGAAGATTATTTTAACGGAGGGGCGGATTATCTGATGCAGATCAGGAAAATGTCGCCGCTGCCGATACTGCGCAAGGATTTTATAATTGAGGAATATCAGGTATATGAGGCGAAGGTTATAGGCGCGGATGCGATACTGCTTATTGCTGCCATACTTGATGACGCGCGTTTCAAAAAACTGTACGATCTTGCCGTAAGCCTTGGACTTGATGTCCTCTGCGAGGTGCATGACAAAGAGGAAATGCGGCGCATGGCAGATCTTGGCGTTCAGATAATCGGCATAAATAACCGAAATTTAAAAACATTTGAAATTTCGCTGGAAACGACCAGAGAGCTTGCGCAGCTTGCGCCTGAGGAAACAGTGCTTGTGTCTGAGAGCGGCGTTTTGTGCGATGAAGATATCCGCGTGCTTGCTGAAAGCGGCGCCGATGCGCTGCTGATCGGAACGGCATTTATGGAGGCAAAGGAGCCTATGGCGCTGGCGCTGCGCTGGAAGGAAATTTATAATGAAAGCAGAAAAAACAGAAATTAAGATATGCGGACTGACATCAGCGGACGATGCCAGGCTGCTGAACCGGTACGGCGCTGATTATGCAGGCATGGTGCTTTTTTATGAAAAAAGCAGGCGCAATATAAGCATCGGGGAGGCTGAAAATATTATTCATGCGCTGTCGCCGGAAATAAAAAGCGTTGCTGTAGTAGTATCGCCTGATACCGGGCAGCTTCAGGCGATACAGCAGGCGGATTTTGATTATATCCAGATTCATGGACAGCTTGCGGAAGATGTTTATAATGAGGCAGAACTGCCGATAATCCGTGCAGTAAATGTTCCAAATGAAGGCCTTTCAGAGAATTGGCTGGCGGAGTGCGCAGAGCTGGCTGCAAAGGAAAAAATAGCCGGAATTTTGTTTGATGCAGGCAAGCCTGGGAGCGGAAAAACATTTGACTGGGAGCAGATAAAAAATTTAAAAAGCATTATACAGGAAAAAGGGAAAAAACTGTTTCTTGCAGGGGGACTGAATGCGGAAAACGTCTGCGATGCGCTGCATGCCGTAAAGCCTGATGCGGTTGACGTCAGTTCAGGCGTTGAGTACAGGGACGGTGACAGGCGCGGAAAAGATCCGGCATTGGTAGAAAATTTTGTCCGGCAGGTTCGTCAGGCGTGATGGAAATAAAAACAGAACAGAAATGGAGGAGAAAATGATGCAGGAGAAAAAAGATAACAGATATTATGGCGGTTTTGGAGGGCAGTATGTATCGGAATCATTGATGAATGTGTTAAACGAGCTGGAAGCTGCTTTTGAGGATGCGATAAAAGATCCGGAATTTATAAAACAGTATCAGTATTATCTGCGCGAATATGTAGGCAGGGAAACGCCGCTTTATTATGCCAGGAACCTCAGCGAAAAATACGGCGCTAAAATTTATTTGAAAAGAGAAGACCTGAACCACACGGGAGCGCATAAAATTAATAACGTAATCGGCCAGATACTGCTGGCAAAACGCATGGGCAAGACAAAAGTTATCGCTGAAACCGGCGCAGGGCAGCATGGTGTTGCAACGGCAACCGGCGCCGCGCTGTTTAATATGGAGTGTACGGTTTATATGGGTGCTGAGGATATTGAACGGCAGAAACTGAATGTGTTCAGAATGGAAATGCTGGGCGCAACTGTAACTCCGGTAACAACCGGCAGCGCAACTTTGAAAGATGCGACAAATGAAGCGATACGTACCTGGGCTGAGCGCGCCGAGGACACATTTTATATTATCGGATCGGCTGTCGGGCCGCATCCGTATCCTAAGATGGTAAAGGAATTTCAGCGTATCATCAGCACGGAGGCAAAGCGCCAGATATTGGAAAAAGAGGGAAGGCTGCCTGATGCTGTTGCGGCATGTGTCGGCGGCGGCTCCAATTCTATCGGCATGTTTGCGGATTTTATTGACGAACCGTCCGTTCGCCTGATCGGCGTGGAAGCCGGGGGACTCGGAATAGAAACGGGAATGCACGCAAGTGCCATGGCGCTGGGGAAAATTGGAACGCTGCACGGCATGAAAACATATCTTTTGCAAGATGACAGCGGCAATATACAGCTGGCGCATTCTATTTCAGCAGGACTGGATTACCCGGGAGTCGGCCCGGAACACGCATACCTGCGCGACAGCGGACGTGCGGAATATGTATTCGTCACAGATGCGGAGGCGATGGATGCGCTTATGGAACTGTGCAGGGAGGAAGGCATCATTCCGGCAATCGAGAGCGCCCATGCGCTTGCCCATGTTTTAAAAATGGCAAAAGAAATGGATAAGGATAAAATCATTATAATGTGCCTTTCGGGACGCGGCGACAAAGATGTGCATACTGTGCAGAAATATCTTGATGGAGAGGAGACGAATAAATGATGAACAGGATTGAGGAAAAAATGGCGGCCTTAAAACAGTGCGGAAAAAAAGCATTTATAACATATATGACGGCAGGGCTGCCGGATCTTGAAAAAACAAAAGAGCTGGTGTTTGCCCAGGAACAGGCAGGCATTGACGTTATCGAACTTGGCATTCCTTTTTCGGATCCTGTGGCAGACGGGCCTGTTATCCAGAACGCTTCCTATGAATCAATTCAGAATGGGACAACGCTTGTAAAGGTATTTTCGCTTATGCAGGAAATAAGAAAAAGCGGCAGCAATGTGCCGATCGTTTTTATGATGTACTATAATACCGTATTTCATTATGGAATAAAAGATTTTGCTGAACAGTGTGCATCATGCGGCGTTGACGGCCTGATAATTCCTGATCTGCCTTATGAGGAACAGCAGGAACTGCAGGAGGCGCTGAACGAAAAGGAAGGCGCTCCGATTTTGATACAGCTTGTATCACCGGTTTCAAAGCAGCGTATTCCGATGATTCTGGAACATGCAAGAGGATTTGTCTATTGCGTTTCGCAGATGGGAGTTACAGGCGGTTCGGCGCAATTCCATAAAAATATAAGGGAGTATTTAAGCGAAGTAAAGAAAGCTGCAAATATTCCTGTTATGATGGGATTCGGAATACGGACGGCTGATGATGTAAAACCGCTTTCGGATATTATTGACGGCGCTGTAGTAGGTTCGCATTTTATTAATCTGTTAAGGAAAAGCAATTATGATAGCGGGGAGGTGCAGAAATATATTAAAGAATTTAAAATGCAGCTTAATATGGAATAATGTGCAGTGCAAATTTTGTGGAAACTCTGCAAATATTATTATTGCGTTTTCAGGATAAAATGAATATAATATTTACAGGAGGAAAATAGTTATGATCCCATTATTGGCTAAGAATGCGCTGCAGATAAAGTGCAGGTTTCCGGATGCGGTGATGACTGGAAATTATGAATGCGCTTATGCGCTGGGCATTCTTACAGCTGCGGCGGGATATCCTGAAATCGTGGAATATACCAGCATCGTAGATTTAAAAGAAAAAACAGAAAACATGATAAGGGAATTTCAGACAGAAGATGAGACATTAAAACGGCTGCGTGAGATGTTGGAAGAATACGAACCGTCGGAGCGTTTTGACGAACAGATGAAAGCATTATACGAGGCTGGAGTTTCGGACAGAACACTTTAAACTGCATTTATTATATCAGCAATTTTAATTAGAAAAATAAATTTTTGTTGACTTCTAATTTAGAATAGAGTATATTCTACAAATGGTTGATAATTTTAAAGTAAAGGGTGGATGTTAAATATGACACAGATAGTAGAAGTGGCAGATATTGAGCATACGCACAATAATCCTGTTGCGGAACTGGTTCAGACAGCCTGCCGTTTTGACAGCCATATTACCATTCAGAGCGAGCAGAAGTATATCAATGCAAAAAGCTTAATGGGCATGATGGCTTTTGGATTAAAAAAAGGCATGCAGGTGAAAATATCTGCTGATGGCGAAGATGAGGTGCAGGCAGTAGATACGATTAAAAAATTTTTAACATGTTAACAAAAGGAAGATGAGGAGGTCATTATTTATGATGAAAGAAAATGAAGCTGTTAAAAACGAAACTCTTAAAAATGAAGCTGTTGAAACAGTAACAGAGGCTGTTGTACAGCCTGCGGCAGAGGCGGAGAAGGAAACACCGGCACCGGCAAAGAGAACAAGAAAGGCCTCAGCTAAAAAAACAGCAAAAACAGCTAAAGCTGACAAGACAGCTAAGACTGAAAAGACAGAAAAGAGAGTAGGAAGGCCGCCGAAGTCGGCAGCAGCTAAGGCAGCGAAGGAAGCAAATGCAGAGGAAGCAGCGCCGGCTAAGAGAAAGACAACAAGGAAGATTAAGAGTGAAGTTTACTTCCAGTATGAAGGAAAGCAGATGGACGAGGAAACTCTTATCAGCCGCGTTGTTGCAGATCTTGCAGATCAGGTTGACGCTATAAAGGAATTAAAGCTGTATTTAAAGCCGGAGGACAATGCATGCTACTATGTAGCTAACGGAAACATTGCAGGCAAGGTAGATCTGTATTAATATTGTATTGTATATTTGCATATATTGAACAGCTTGAAGAGGCTGCCGCTTTAGCAGATGGAAGTTTGTGAAGCGGCAGGCTTTTTTCTTTTATATAGTGATAAACTGCCCGATTAATTGTTCCTTAACTTTTTTATTTTTAGCTTTGAAAAATTATCTGATATCATGTATACTGAAAATAAGAGCAGAAGATTTTCAGATATTGGCTATCAAACAGAAAACAAAACGGACGTTTACAAAGGAGTAGGAAGGAAGTCGGGTATTGATGTTTCAGGTAAAAGACGTGGTTGTGTATGGAGTAGTGGGCGTTTGTGAAATCGCGGATATTGCGACGCCGCCGATTAAAGGCATTGACGGCGAGTATTATTTCCTGCAGCCGGTATATGATAACAAAGGAATCATATATTCCCCGGTGAGCAACAATAAAGTCCAGATGCGGAAGATTATTACGAAAGAGACGGCGGAAAAGCTGTATGCGCAGGCAAAGCATTGCAGGAAAGACCCGGCACTGAATGAAAAAGTGGCGCCTGGCGAATATGATGCCTATGTGAAGTCGCAGGAGCCGCTGAAGCTTCTGCACCTTGTACGCGCGCTGTACAATATTAAAAATGAACGTGCGAAGGACTTGCGGAAAATGAAATCGCAGGACAGCAGGATGCTGCACGCGGCCAGGAAGCTTCTTTATGGCGAGATGGCAGCCGCATTGGAAATTGATATGGAAAAACTGAGTGATGAGATGGATCAGTTCCTTGAGCAGGGCTGATGACAAAAAAGCGCATAACACAGATGCCGGCAGATTTGGCTGCCGGCATTTTTGGAGCATGGCCGACATAAAATATTATCAATGAATTTTATGTCGGGCAGGATTTTATAATGGCAGGGAATATATTTTCTAAGCTGCAGAACTTTTTTTGCTGCGGCACATGGAAAGGCAGAATCAGGCGGCGGCTGGCGATCCTTGTGCTTTTTATGGCATCTGTCGCATGCATCGCTGCTGCCGGTTCAGACATGTATCAGGCAGAAAACGAAAATGGCATGGAAACGGAAAATGGCGTCAGCATGGCGGAGGGCGATGCAGGATATGAGTGTTATGAAAACAGGATCGCGATCACATTTGATGACGGGCCAAGAAAATCAACGACAGAGAAACTGCTTGACGGCCTGAAGGAGAGAGGCGTGCCGGCTACATTTTTCCTGGTTGGCAAAAATATAGAGGGAAATGAACAGCTTGTCCGCCGCATGCATGATGAAGGGCATCTGATAGGCAATCACACATACTCGCACGTTCAGCTGAGCACTTTAAGCAAAAGCAAAGCATATGCCGAAGTGTCGGATACAAATGACATAATATGCTCCATTACAGGCGAAAAACCGAAATACATACGTCCGCCTTACGGAACATACTCCAACAAGCTGCTGATGGAAATCAATATGACGCCTGTATTGTGGAGCGTTGATCCGGACGACTGGAACACAAGCAATGCCGCTGAGGTTGTGCGTGACGTAGTGGAAAACGTCAAATGCGGAGACATTATCTTATTGCATGATATTTATGATTCATCTGTGGCCGCAGCGCTTGAGATAATCGACAGGCTAAAGGCAAAGGGGTATGTATTTGTTACAGTAGACCAGCTGCTTCTGGATTAAATTTACAGTTTCTGCATTTTATATTTTGTATTTTGCCTGTGTCAAAAAGGCATGCTGCTATGGCAGCATTGCCATTGTGCACAGAAATTACATTCGGAAAACTGGTTTTCCAGATGTAATTTTGCGGATAATATGGTAGAATAAGAATACAGAGCCGGCTGAACGCTCACACATTAAGAGAGGCTGCGGCATTCACGGCTGTGCGCGGCGGTTTTTTACAGGCATATGACGGAGAAAAGGAAGAAGGCATCAAATGGACGGTTATCAGCATAAAGTGCAGTATTATGAAACAGATCAGATGGGCATCGTACATCATTCCAATTATATCAGGTGGATGGAAGAAGCTCGCGTTGACTTCTTAGACAGGATCGGCTGGGACTATAAAAAACTGGAGGAAAGCGGCTTGTTTTCCCCGGTTACGTCAGTTTCATGCAGATACAGAAGGAGTACGGGTTTTTCTGACTGTATCCGGATATATGTAAAGGTGGAGGAGTTTAAAGGAGTTAAGCTCAAACTGAGTTATAAAATGAAAAACCAGAATGACGTCCTTGTCTGTGAAGCATCATCAGAACACTGTTTCCAGGACGCCAGCGGCAGGATCGTCAATATAAAAAAACAGTGCGAGCTGTTTTATGAGGCGCTGATGGAAAATTACAGCGAAAAAGAATAATTGGAAGGAGAAAAAATCATGAACGAAGTATTAAAGGCAATCGGCAGCAGGAGCTCTATACGCGGTTATACAGATGAAAAATTATCCGATGATGAACTGAATATACTGCTGAGGGCGGGACTGGAAGCGCCGACGGCAACTAACAGGCAGGAAATTCATTTTACAGTCGTAAGCGGCAGTAATCCTCTGCTGGCTGAAATAGAGGCTGTAAAGAATGAGCAGAGGGGCATTGCAGATCCGCCGCACAATTTCTATTACGAGGCGCCGGCAGTCATTATTTTGAGCGCTGAGAAAGCTTTTTCATGGAGTTCTGTTGATGCTGGCATAGCTGTGGAAAATATTGCGCTTGCGGCGGAGAGCCTTGGACTTGGCAGCCTTATCATAGGGTGCATAAAGGATGCGCTGTCTGGTGAAAAGGCCGGATATTTTGCAGAAAAACTGCATTTCCCTGAGGGTTATGGTTTTGAGATAGCGGTTGCAGTCGGACACAGAGCTGTTGAAAAGGAACCGCATGAGTACCAGCTTGAAAAAAACGTATCTTTTATTGATTAACTTCTATAGAGCGGAATAAAATAATATGGGACTGGCGCGTTAAGCATTTACAAATGAGGGATAGAATATTTCCCTGAAACTATATTTGCAGATGCATTTATTATTGCGTCAGTCCCGTAATTATTTGCTTGCAAACCGGTCGTATGAACATTTTCCGGCAGGCATATGGTTTAATAATTCTCTTTCTTGACCTCAAAATAAGCCTGAGGATGATTGCATACAGGGCATACTTTTGGAGCTTCAAGGCCTATGCATATATGGCCGCAGTTGCGGCATTCCCAGATAGTGACGCCGCTCTTTTTAAATACTTCCATGGCCTCAACATTGTGCAGCAGCGCCCTGTAGCGCTCCTCGTGCATCTTTTCAATGGCGGCAACGCCGCGGAAGCGTTCTGCCAGCTCGGGAAAACCATCATCTTCCGCATCTTTGGCCATTTGGTCATACATGTCGGCCCATTCGTAATGCTCGCCGTCAGCTGCGTTATTTAAGTTTGATGCCGTATCGCCGATCTCGTTTAGAGCCTGCAGCCAGAGCTTTGCATGTTCCTTCTCATTGTCAGCAGTTTCCAGAAAGAGCGCTGCTATTTGTTCAAATCCTGCCTTTTTTGCAACGGAAGCATAAAACGTGTACCTGTTCCTGGCCTTGGATTCCCCGGCAAAAGCTTCCCATAGATTTTTTTCGGTTTTTGTTCCTGCGTATTTGTTCGATGCCATCGTAAATCCTCCTTTAAAAAATATGAATTGGCGGCTTTTGTAATGTAAGGGATACTGTTCCCGCTGTTCTTATAATCACCAAAACCTCTGAATTTATCCATATACTGCATTAAAGGCAGCCGGATAATAAGGTGCTGTGAAAATTTTCTTGCATTTTTTCATTTGCCATATTATCATAGAAACAATCATGGAAATGCGATGAAAAAAAGGAGTACATGCCTCGCAGGAGAGGACTGCCAGCAGGCTGTAAGGCGGTTTCGTAAAACAGGCATGGCAGCAGGACAAAGGTGATACCGCGTATGATTGCGCCCTTTGCGGAATATTCTGCAGGGGGCGTCTGTTTTTTGCAAAAACCTGATGCAGCCGGGCAAGGCAGTATGGAAATGGAGGATTAAATGAGCAAGCAATTAGAAAAAACGTATGACCCGTCGGATATTGAGGACAGGCTGTATAAAAAATGGGAGAAAAACGGATATTTTCATGCACAGGTTAACCGTGACAAAAAACCGTTC
>CANRBP010000067.1 GCA_947628875.1 uncultured Lachnospira sp. | reverse complement strand
CGGCAGCACTGAGATCGCTGATAAGACCGTTAAAATGCTTGAACGCTACAATATGGAGGAAGACTGCGTGATCACGTCCTTTGACTACAGCATCATAAAACGTGTCAAAGAGATCGATCCTTCCATTCAGGCAGGCTATATCCTGTCAGTGGCTTACGGGAATTTTTATAATATGGATGATGTGGATTTTTTCAGCATGAATGCATCATTCCTTTCAAAAGAGCTGATAGATGCCATACACAAGTCCGGAAAACAGGTGTATGCGTGGACAGTCAACAGCAGGACGTCCATCAAAAATCTGACAAATAAAGGCGTTGACAATATTATAACAGACGACCCTCTGCTTGCACGGGAGACAATTTATTCAAGGAATACGAGCGAGACGCTCATAAATATGATCCGCTATGTATTTGACAGATAGCGTTTCGGCAGGAAGGAAAGGTGCATAAAGAATGATAAGAGGTATTGGCATTTCAAAGGGGATCGGTATCGGCAGAGCGCTCCTGCTGGAAAGCGCTGAGATAGACGTGCAGGAGCTTTATGTGGAAGATACGGAAGAAGAAAAAAAGCGTTACAGGGAAGTCCGTGACCGGTTTGTCAGAGAGACGGAGCAGACTGTCAAAAAGCTGTGCGGACGCCTTGGAGAGAACGATAAGACGGCGATGATCCTGAAAAACCAGATTTACCTCATTCAAGATGTGGAGATGAACAGCGGCATAGAAACGCTTATCGAGACTAAGCATATGAATGCTGAGGCGGCAGTTGAGGAGACATGCAGCGTTTACAGCAAAATGTTTGCTGCGATGGATAATGAGACAATGAATCAGAGGGTGGCCGACATAGAGGATTTAAAACTCCGTGTTATAGAAATGCTTCAGGGCATCAGCCAGGCTGACCTTTCGCAGCTTCAGCCGGGCACGGTGCTGGTCGCGAGGGAGCTTCACCCGTCCGTCACTGCCATGATGGATACGGCAAACATAGCAGGCATAATTGCGGAAAAAGGCGGTGATACTTCCCATGCGGCCATATTGGCGCGTGCGATGGAGATACCGGCTGTGCTCAACGTCAGGGACGCATGCGCTGTCATACGCAGCGGCGCTCAGGTTATCGTGGACGGCGAATATGGGGAGGTTTTTGTAGATCCGATTCAGAAAACTGTAGATATTTACAGGAAAAAGCAGGCTCAGTACTTGAAGAAAGTGCAGGAACTGAAAAAATACATCAACCGTGAGACAGTAACGGCGGACGGGTGCAAAGTCATACTGGCAGCCAATATCGGAAGCGACAAAGATGCTGCGAAAGCGGTTGCGGCAGGCGCTGAGGGAGTCGGGCTTTTCCGGACGGAATTTTTGTTTATGAACGGGCTTTCCATGCCGACTGAGGAGGAACAGCTGGAAGCATACAGGAAAGCGGCCGTGATCTGTAAAGATAAGCCGCTTACGATACGCACGCTTGATATTGGCGGAGACAAAGATATACCGTATCTTGGACTGGCAAAGGAGAGCAATCCGTTTCTTGGATACCGCGCTATACGTTTCTGCCTGGGCAGGGTGGACATATTCCTCATGCAGCTGCGCGCGATACTTAGGGCGAGCGCATATGGGAATATACGCATTATGATACCGCTTGTAACCTGCGTGGAGGAGATACTGGCGGTAAAAAAGCTGCTCATGGAAGTGCGTCATGATCTTGACCGGCGCCATATTGCCTATGACCCGGACATTGAGGTCGGCGTCATGATTGAGACGCCGGCGGCCGCTCTGATGTCAGATGTGCTGGTGAAGGAAGCTGACTTTTTTTCGATTGGCACAAATGATCTGACTCAGTATACAGTGGCGGTTGATAGAAACAATGAGAATGTCGCATACCTGTATTCGGTATTTAACCCGGCAGTGCTGCGTTCCATACGGCAGATAATCAAAAATGCAAAAGATGCCGGGATTGAGGTGGGAATGTGCGGAGAAGCCGCAGCAAACCCGAAAATGATACCGCTCCTTCTCTATTTCGGCCTTGACGAGTTCAGCGTAACAGCCTCCAAAGTGCTGGAAACGCGGAAAAACATAGCGTCCTGGACGATTAAGGAGGCCGCTGCGGTGGCGCAGAAGGCTATGTCTATGTATACCGAAAAAGAAATAGTCAATTATCTGGATGAATATATTGAACATAAAAATGAAACTATGGTAAAAGTTAACGGAGGAGATAATGGCACAGTTGTTTGATACAGAGGAATCCATGGAACGCGTGCTGCTGGTAGGCGTGCAAACTGGAAGCGCGGAAGAGGCGGAAAGTTCTCTTGACGAGCTTGAGGAGCTTGCAAAAACAGCAGGCGCAAAGACGGTCGGGAAACTTATTCAGGTCAGGGATTCATTCCATTCCGCGACATATATCGGTACAGGAAAAGTCGATGAAGTTCGTGAGCTTGCCGAACAGCTGTCGGCAACGGGCATAATATGCGATGATGAACTGACTCCTGCACAGCTGCGCAATCTGGAAGACAAACTGCCTGTCAAGGTGATGGACCGCACTATGGTGATACTGGATATTTTTGCTGTTCATGCAAGTTCAAGCGAAGGAAAGCTTCAGGTTGAAATGGCGCAGCTCAAATACAGGCTGACACGCCTTGCAGGATTTGGCTCGGCAATGTCCCGGCTTGGAGGCGGCATAGGAACGCGTGGGCCGGGCGAAAAAAAGATAGAGACTGACCGCAGGCTGATACGTGACCGCATTACAAAGCTCTCAAATGACTTAAAGGAGGTAAGCAGCCACCGCGAGCGCCTTCGGACGCGGCGCAGAGAGGACGCGGCGCCAACGGTTGCGCTGGTAGGCTACACGAATGCAGGGAAATCAACGCTGCTGAACAAGCTGACTGATGCAGGAGTTCTGTCGGAGGATAAGCTTTTTGCCACTCTTGATCCGACAACGCGCGCGCTGCGCCTGCCAAATGGGGAAAAAGTGCTTTTGACGGACACGGTAGGCTTTATACGCAAGCTGCCGCACAACCTGATTGAGGCGTTCCGCAGCACGCTTGACGAGGCCAGGTATGCAGACATACTTGTGCATGTTGTTGACAGCGCAAACCCGGACATGGACAGGCAGATAGAGACTGTCTACAGGACTCTTGAAAAGCTTGAAGCCGGTGATAAGCCTGTTATTACCGTGTTTAACAAATGCGACATGCATGGTTCATTTTCAGGCTTGCGTGATTTTAAGGCGCAAAAATCAATATGCATTTCTGCTAAGACAGGAGAAGGACTGGACGCTTTTGAGGAAGCGCTGCAGGAAATAATCCTGGAAAGCAGGATTTATGTGGAAAGGTGCTTCAGCTACCAGGATGCAGGAAAAGTGCAGCTGATCCGGACATCAGGCCAGCTTATCAGCGAGGACTATACAAATGAGGGGATTATGGTCAAAGCATATGTGCCGAAACAGGTTTACAACAAAATATAATGACAAAATGGCAAATACGCGATACAATAGTAACAATGACTATAAACAAAAGAGGTGGAAATATGTCCGGTTTCAGGCTTAAACGGAATTATTTCCTTTTGGTAATTCTGTTGGCTTTTCTGGTTTTCATGACTTTCCTGCTTGGCGGCAGTAAATCTGATATGCTCCAGTATGAACCTCCTGTTAGTTATAATTCAGGATGGAATGTGCAGGATGATGCTGATTGCGAGACGGTTCTGCTGAAACGTACAGTTTCAGCAGACATGCTGGGTAATGTGCTTTGCTTTTATGCTTACGACTCGTATGTAGATGCTGATATAAACGGAACTTTAATCTATAGTTTTGGCGAGGAACACCTGTTCCTGAAAAGTCCCGGATCTCTTTGGCATATGATAAGCATACCGGCGGATTCGCTGGGCAAAGAGCTGTCCATTAAGATACGGACGGTATATAAATATAAATACACTACAGATTTTGATATTGAAATGGGAAGTTCCGGTGCGATCATCTTGAGGAGGCTGTCTGCAGAATCGCTTGATCTGTTTGTGAATCTGGCTGTGCTCATCTTGGGCGTTGTGCTTTGCACGATTTTTTTTCTGCAGTTCAAAAACAAAATTTACAATTCGAGCAGCCTGCTGTTAGGGCTTCTTAGCCTGTGTTTTGTATTTTGGACAAATAACAATATGTTTTTTGCACAGCTTGTATTCCCGTATGGAGCCGGGCAGTATTTCACTTATTATTTCTGCCTGTTTATGCTGCCGCTGCTCATGATCTGCTATCTGGAAACAATTACGGATAAATTAAAGTTTAACTATCTGTTCTGGAGCCACATAACGCTGGGTACTGTGCTGTCTATACTGCAGATATCCGGAACGGCAGAGTTTACGGAAACAGTGACTGTATTTCTGATATTTACGGGACTGGAAATGCTGCTTGTCGTCATACGGCTGCTGTTAAACCGCGGAAGCCACAGAAACAGGCTGCTTGTGTATGCTTTTGTTGCTATGGTATGCTGTATTCTTGTGAACGCAGGAATGTTTTTTATAAATCCGGTCAAGGGCGTCAGCACGGCGATAACTAAGGTTGGGATATGCCTTTACCTGCTCGTATCGATATATGTCAGCCTGAGCTCTATAATAAACGACCTCGCGGAGGCAAAGCAGTCAAAAGTCCTGCGCAGGATTGCATTTACGGACAGCCTTACAGGCGTAGGAAACAGGTATGCATTTAACGATGAAATAAATAACGTGCAGCTGACAGCGCTGTCGCTTGTCTCGATCGATATTAATAACCTGAAATATTACAATGATACATACGGGCATGCCTGCGGTGATACGCTTATCTGTGATGCGGCCGACATGTTGGGAAATGTATTCGGGAAACTTTACAGGATAGGCGGAGATGAGTTTGTCGCGGCAGAGTTCAACACAACTCAGGAAGAATTGTTCCAGATGAAGCAGAAGCTGGAATCGCTGATGCGCGAGCATAACAAGAGCGATCCGGAGGTTTTGGTCGAGATAGCCTGCGGTTATTCTTCTTTCCAGCCGGGAGATGTTTCCTATGAAGATATCCTAAGAAGGGCTGATGCGGAAATGTATAAAGATAAAACAGAGATAAAAAGCAGGTCAAAGATAAAATTTATCAGGTAGCGCTGATTAGCTCTTATGCGCAAAGGCAAGCGCAGAAATGGAGAAAAAAATGAATGAAGAGGTAACGGATCAGGATAAGTATGCGGCATTGAAGCTTGAAAACCAGCTCTGTTTCCCGCTGTATGCATGTTCAAGGGAGATAATTAAGCGGTATAAGCCGTTTCTTGATTCCATGGATCTGACATATACGCAATATATAGCTATGATGGTGCTGTGGGAAAAAAAGTCGCTTACCGTCAAGGAACTGGGGGAGGCACTGTATTTGGATTCCGGCACTCTGACGCCGCTCCTTAAAAAACTGGAATCAAGGGGGATCGTTACGCGGAAGCGTTCAGCCGCAGACGAGAGGAGCCTTATCGTTGCCATCACGGAAAAGGGGGAGAAGATGAAAGATCAGGCAGTGGAGGTTCCGGTAAAGATAATGCAGTGCGTACAGTTTGAACCGGAAGACGCGAGAACGCTTTATAGAATCTTAAACAAGCTGCTTATTCAGTTTAAGTAAGCCTGCCGGTGAAAAGCCTTTATGCGCAAAAATGAGGATATTTATGGAAAGAAATAAAATTATCATCAGAACCAGCATACTTGCAATTGCTGTCAATGTAATATTGATTCTTTTTAAAATGGCGGCAGGATTGCTTTCGCACTCGATTGCGATTATTTTGGATGCTGTCAACAACATGGGGGATGCGCTCTCCTCCATAATCACTATTATAGGGACTAAGCTTGCCGGCCGTGCGCCGGACAAAAAACATCCATACGGATATGGGCGGATCGAATACCTGACTTCCGGGTTGATTTCCGTTATAGTAATATTTGCAGGAGTGACGTCAATACGGGAATCCGTGGGCAATATCATTCATCCGCAGGCGGCAAGCTATACATGGGTGACGCTTGTCATTATTGCGGCCGCTGTAGCCGCTAAATTCTTTTGCGGCACATATGTGAAAAAGGTCGGTGAGAGAGTCAGCGCGCAGTCATTAAAGGCCTCCGGCTCAGATGCGCTGTTCGATTCATTTTTATCGCTCGCAACGCTTTTGGCCGCAGCCGCAAACATGATGTGGAATATTTCGCTGGAGGGCATTCTGGGATTTGCCATTTCGATCATTATAGTTAAAGCTGGCATGGAGATGCTGCTGGAAACGCTAAACAGCATTATTGGCGTAAGGACGGATCAGGAACTGAGCAGCAGGATAAAGGAGACAGTAAATTCGTTTGAGCAGGTGAAAGGAGCTTACGACCTGACGATTCACAATTACGGGCCGTCAGAGCTTATAGGCTCGATCCATATAGAAGTTAATGACACAATGACGGCTCAGGAGATACATGGACTGACGCGCTGCATCACTGAGAAAATATATAACGATTTCGGGATTATAATGACGGTAGGCATTTATGCTTCAAATACGCTTGATGAGCGCGTCATGCATATAAAGGCTTATTTGGAGCAGACAGTCAGCCGGTATCCGGAGATACTGGAAATGCATGGATTTTATGCGGAACCGGATCGGAGGCAGGCCGCATTTGATCTGGTAATCGATTTCAAGGCGGATGCATCAGCTGTCATGCAGGAAGTCAGCAAACATATGCAGGAGCGTTTTCCGGATTACCGGTTCAATATCGTGCTGGATTCGGACTACAGCGACTGACGGCAGGCAAGCAGGATAGTGAGAAAAATATATAACAGGGCAATTTTGGTTATTTGCGCTGCCTTGCGCAAAGCTGCATTTATGGGCAGAAAAGGCAGCGCGGAAATGGAGATAAAATGTCAGTACAGGATTATGCAAGCGCGTCAAAGCTTGGCAAAAAGCGATACCATGCCTGCATGAACAAGGGCAGGTATCCGTATCTGCCGGTGCTTGAAAATATTATTTCAGATGATGATATCGACTGCGAGGTCAGCCTGGGGGAGGAACAGATCCCTCTGCGGCTGGTAGTTGGAACATGCAATGCGGCACGGACAAATGCATTTGCAGATAATTTCATGCCGATACTTGACTGGGGAACCGAGTTTTCAGCGAAGTGGGCGAGCCTGAGCGACAGCCAGATGAATGAGGGAATCCGGGACGCGATCAAAGTCTATGAATATATGAACAAGTTTTATGTGCTTGAGGGAAACAAGCGCGTAAGCGTTTTGAAGTATTTTAATGCGGTGACGGTGAATGCGGAGGTTATCCGCAAAGTCCCAAAAAAATCGGACAATACAGATGTCAAGATTTACTATGAATTTATGGAATTTCATAAATGTACGAATATAAATGATATTTATTTCAGCACGGCAGGCTGTTTCCCGATACTGATGAAGCTGGTCGGCATTGAAAAAGACCGGAAGATGGATGAGGAGGCAAAGATGGATTTTGTCTCATGCTTCCTCTCTTTCAGGAATGCATTTGAAGCGCGCGGCGGCGATAAATTTGACTACCCGGTAGGCGATGCTTTTTTGCGCTTTATCCATATCCACGGCTATGAGACAGTAAAAAACATGGGGTCGGACGATATGGCCAAAAATGTTGCAAAAACCTGGGCAGAGTTTGAACTGCTCTCAGAGGAGGATGCAGTCGCGCTGCAGATGGATCCGGTAAGCAGCGAGCCGAGGAAAAATATACTCAGCTATCTTCTTCCGCGTCCAGGCAGCAAGAGGCTTAAAGTTGGATTTATTTATGAGCATACGCCGCAGGATTCCGAGTGGTGCTATGCGCATGAACTGGGAAGGCAGTATATTGACGATATATTCGGAAACCAGATCGAGACTGTGAGCATGGAAAATGTCACGCCTGAGCTTGAAGATGAGAAGGCGATAGAGGAAATGGCCGCCAATAAGGCGGATCTGATATTTGTGACGTCTCCTTCCATGATAATGGCGAGCGTGAAAGAGGCTATCGCGCACCCTCAGGTGAAGATTTTGAACTGCACTCTTAATTCCTCGCACAAATATATCCGTACATACTATGCGCGCATGTACGAGGCCAAGTTCCTTGGTGGCGTGATCGCAGGCATTCTGACAAGTAAAGACAAAATCGGATATGTTGCGAGCTATCCTGTGTTTGGAATGCTGGCCAACATAAATGCATTTGCGCTGGGCGTCAAGTATGTAAACCCGCGCGCGCGGGTATATCTGGAATGGAGTTCGATCGAGAACGCCGAACCGCAAAAGTCGTTTGAACAGAACGGCATAGATTACGTATCGGATCAGGACATGATAACGCCGAAAAATTCTTCCAGAAAATTTGGACTTTACAGTTTGGAAGCGGACGGCAGCAGGCAGCATATTGCCATGACCGTATGGCACTGGGGCGTATTTTATGAAAAAATGATACAGAGCATTCTTGGCGGTTCCTGGAAATACGAAGAGGAGGCGGATACGGCAAAAAAAGCGCTCAGCTACTGGTGGGGCATGTCGGCGCAGGTCGTAGACATTATTATCTCGAGCAAAGTTCCGGACGGCACGGTACGGCTTGTTGAGATGATCCGCAAGCAGATATGCCAGGGGGAATTTGATCTGTTTTCGGGAAAACTCTGCGATCAGGACGGAAATCTGCGAAACAGCGGAGAGAAGGCGCTGGAACCTGATGAGATCATTACGATGGACTGGCTGCTTGACAATATCGAGGGCAGCATACCAACGCTGGATATGCTTGATGAACATTCCCGCGCGGTGACGGCTGCGCAGTGGATCGGCCGGTCGGAGTAGGAAAGCAGCCAATACATAAGATATGAAGGGGATTAGGGTGGAGCACGCATACTATGAAAATACTGGTGTTGTCAGACATTGAGTCAAAATATCTCTGGGATTATTTTGAACAGGAAAAACTGGAAGGAATTGATCTGATTTTGTCCTGCGGCGACTTAAAGCCGCAGTACCTGTCATTTCTTGCGTCTTTTTCCAAGGCGCCGATACTCTATGTGCATGGCAATCATGATGACTGTTATGCGGATACGCCGCCGGAGGGCTGTATCTGCATAGAGGATAAGATTTATGTCCATGAGGGCATACGCATCATGGGCATGGGCGGTT